>CAZDYM010000256.1:0-4206 GCA_964509325.1 uncultured Phycisphaeraceae bacterium | reverse complement strand
GGGGGGGGGGGGGGGGGGGGGGGGGGGGGGGGGGGGGGGGGGGGGGGGGGAGCGGCCAAGGGCGTGTGCCGCGCTCGCGGGGGTCTTGCCCCGCGCCGGCGCGCGGAGGCGACTACCATCCCGCCCGCCTCGACCGACCGCACGCCCCGGGCCAGGACCTCCATGAACCTCCGCGACATCCTCACCCTCGGAAGCATCAAGGTGCCGCTCTCGGCGACGGACAAGAAATCCGCGATCGAGGAGCTGGTGGACGCGCTGCACGCCGAGCAGCGGATTCTCAAGCCGCAGGTGCTGAAGGACGCGGTGTGGGCGCGGGAGACGACGCGGACGACGGGGATCGGCCACGGCTTGGCGATCCCGCACGGGAAGTGCGAGGGGATCCCGAACCTGGCGATGGCGATCGGGAAGCCCGCGTCGCCGATTGATTTTCAGTCGATCGACAACAAGCCGGTGCGTCTGATCGTGCTGCTGGCGAGCCCGTTGGACCGGACCAGCGACCACATCCAGGCGCTGGCGAAGATCAGCCGGCTGATGACGGTCGAGGACTTCCGGAATCGGGTGTACGCGGCGGGGTCGGCGGGCGAGGTTCTCGACCTCATCGCGGCGCAGGAGGCGCCCGCGGCGGAGAGGGTGTGAGATGAGACGCCGGGGACCGGGCACCGGGCGCGGGGGGATACGGGGACGGGGGCGGGCGTTCACGCTGGTTGAGGCGATGGTGGTGGTCGCGGTGGTGGCGCTGTTGGTGGCGCTGCTGGTGCCGGCGCTGAGCCGGGCCGGGCGAGCGAGCCGGTCGGCGGTGTGCCTGTCGAACTTGCGTCAGTGCTTTCTGGTGTGCCGGGCCTACGCGGACGATCACGGGGGCGTGGGGCCGGCGATCGGGCAGCCCTATTCGGCGCTCCCGAACTGGGCGCTGGTGGTGCAGGAGAGTTCGGGTCGGGCGGGGACGGGGGCGGAACTGTACAGCGAGGCTTCGGCGCTGGTGTGCCCGGAGTCGCGGCTGGTGTACGGTCGGGCCGGGGCGACGGGCATGACGCGGACGTACGCGATGAACGCCACCGGGCACGCCGGTGCTCCCGGTGATCCGGACAACTACGACGCGATGCCCGCACCGGGGAAGGCGGCGGCGGCGGTGCGGTTCGATCGGGTGCGCCGGACGGACGCGGCGGTGCTGCTGGTGGACTCGTCGGCGCCGGCGGCGGGGCAACCGGCGGGCTCGCCGCCCCCGACGCGGACGAGCAGCGTGATCGATTTCCGGAACCCGGCGCACGTGCCGGCGCGGCTGGGGTTCGTTCACGGCGCGGGGGATGTGTTCAACGCGGTGCGGTTTGATGGGTCCGCGGGGGGGTTCCGCGGGGTGGAACCGGCCTGGGTGGAGGCGTTGCCCTAGCGGGGGCCCCGGGCGTTCGCAGAGAGGGAACCCTGCCTCACGGTCGGGGTTCGGGTTTGTTGGCGAGGTCGTGGAGCATGGCCTCGACGTTCTCGAGGCGGCGGGCGATGCCGACGATCTCGGTTTCGGCCTTGACGTTCACCTGGAAGTCAAGGTCGGTTCGGAGGCGGTCTTTTTCGGCTTGGCGGTTCTGGCTGACCATGACGAAGATGCTGAGGAAGATCGCTTCGAGGCTGACGACCATGGTGAGCAGGCCGAAGGGGAACGGGTCGAAGGCGAAGAGTTTCGGGGGGTGTTCCATGAAGGCGCCGATGACGTTGAGGGTGATCCAGGCGCCGAACCAGGTGAGGTGGAACAGGGTGAACCACTGGCTGGCGGCGACGGTGGCGATGACGTCGCTGACGCGCTGCCAGAGGGTGACGCGGGTCTGGGCGAAGGCCTCGTTGGGGTTGGTGGATTGACGGAGGACCTCGTTATTGGCCCGGAGGCGCTGGCCCATGACGGCGAGGATGTCGATGGCGGCGGCGGGGTGGGCGAGGAGGAACTCGCGGAGGGTCGCGCGGTCGAGGGCGAAGGTGGTGGTGTGCTCGGCGGCGCGGACGGTGGCGGTGCGGACGCCGCCGTCGAGGAGGCTGATCTCGCCGAAGAACCCGCCGGGGCCGACGCTGCCGATGGTGACGTGCTCGCCCTTTGAGTTCGGGACGGTGATGAGGGCCTGTCCGGATTCGACGAGGTAGAACGAATCGCCGCGGTCGCCGAGCCAGAAGATGGTCTGGTTGGCCTCGAAGCGCTCGCGTTTCATCATGGCGTGGAGCGCGGCCTGGTCGCGGGGGCTGAGGCGCGCGAACAGCGGGATGTGGGCGAGGAGCCCGGCGGCGGGGACGGCGCCGTGCTCGATCCCGGCCTCGAAATCGCTGAGGGGATCGTCCTTGGTGACGGGGTTCGGCGGGCGTTTGAGGTAGCCCTCGAGCTGCGCCGAGAGTTCGGACGTCTGGGTGCGGTGGGGGTCGGCGCGCCGGGGCATCGTCAACAGGATACGGCGCGGGAGGGCGGGGCGGGGACGGCGCCGGCTCCGGCGTCGGGTCGCTACCATCGGCCCCATGATCGACCTGAAGGCCCTGCGAGAGAACCCCCAACGCTTCCGCGACGGCGCCGCAAAGAAGGGCGTGCGCGTCGACTTTGACCGCATCCTGGCGCTGGACGAGCAGCGTCGGCGGCTGCTGGGCGAGCAGGAATCGCTGCGTGCCGAGCAGAACAGGCTTGCGAAGGAATCGGGGCCGATGATCGGGAAACTGCAGGCGCAGTTGAAGAGCGCCGGGGCGGATCAGAAAGGGGCGATCGAGGCGCAGATCAATGAGTTGAAGACCAGGCCGGCGGCGTTGAAAGAGCGGGTGCAGGCGCTGGAGGCGGAGGTGGCGGCGACGGACGCGTCGTTGCACGAGCTGGTGCTGACGGTGCCGCTGCCGCCGGACCCGGACGTGCCGGTGGGCGGTTCGAGCGACGACAACGTGGAGTTGAAGCGTTGGAACCCGGCGGGGTTCGATTGCGCCAAGCCGTTCGAGTCGCAGCGCGGGTTCAAGCCGCGGACGCACCTGGAACTGATCGAGAAGCACGGGCTGGTGAGCTTCGAGCGCGGGGTGAAGATGGCGGGCTCGCGGTCGTACGTGCTCGTGGGGGACGGCATGCGGCTGCACCAGGCGGTGCTGCGGTTCGCGCTGGATTTCATCGCCGACCGTCACGGGTTCACGCCGATCAGCGTGCCGGTGATCGTGCGCGAGGAGTGCATGATCGGGACCGGGTTCTTCCCGGCGGGTCGGGAGCAGACGTACCAGGTGAACGAGAGGGCGCGGGGCGAGGCGCACGATCTGTTTCTGACGGGGACGGGCGAGGTGGGGCTGATGGGGCTGCACGCCGACGAGATCATCGACGAGGCCAATCTGCCGCTGAAGTACTGCACGGTGAGCACGTGCTTCCGGCGCGAGGCGGGCGCGGCGGGGCGGGATACCGCCGGGCTGTACCGGATTCACCAGTTCGACAAGGTGGAGCAGGTGGTGATCTGCCGCGCGGACGAGGGAGAGAGCCGCGCGTGGCACAAGCGGATGATCGGGATCGTGGAGGAACTGCTGCAGACGCTGGGCTTGCCGTACCGGCTGCTGCAGTGCTGCACGGGCGACCTGGGCGTGAAGAACGCCGACATGATCGATATCGAATCGTGGATGCCGGGGCGCGGGGAGATCGGCCCGGACGGGAGGCCGCTGGGAGCGTACGGCGAGACGCACTCGGCGAGCCGGCTGTACGATTACCAGTGCCGGCGGCTGAACATGCGGTACAAGGGTGAGGGCACGGGCGGCAAGCCGGTGGTGTGCCACTCGTTGAACAACACGGTGCTGGCCAGCCCGCGGGTGTTGATCCCGATCTTGGAGATGTACCAGAACCAGGACGGGAGCATCACGGTGCCGGAGGCGCTGCGTTCGTACATGGGCGGGCGAGAGCGGATCGGTTGACTGATTCCGGGGAGGCCCGAGAAACAGCCGGTTTGGCTGATCTCAGCAACGCCTGGCGGGAAGTCCGAAAGTGGCTGGGTGGAAACGCCCGATCGGTCCGGCACGGGGTGCTGATGCGAGGTTCAATGCGTCCATGGATTATTCTGGCTCCGCACAACGAGACGCCGGCGCCGCCGAGGTTGCTCCACGCGGGGGCATGAGCGTGGGCGCGGCGACGGGAGTGCGGAAGGGGAGACGATCATCGCGCGGCTGGCGGCTGATTGTCTGGCTCCCGGTGATCGCGACGGTGATCCTCGCGGCGTTCGGGGTCCGCGG
>CAZDYM010000255.1:0-4212 GCA_964509325.1 uncultured Phycisphaeraceae bacterium | reverse complement strand
CCCGCCGCGCTGAGCGCCCGCAGGCTCGTCGCCCACTGGCCGCGGTCGATCTGCGAGAACATCATCGTCCCGGACACCACCCACAGCCGACGGCCGTCCACGCTGAGGGTGTGACCGTCCGAGGTGATCGATGGCATCGCTGCTGGCTCCTTACACAATCGAAACCGCCGACGCGGAACCGCGAACAGCGACGCGCCGAACCGTGTCAGCCTCGTCCCGCGCGATCGACGACGGCTCAACGCACCCCGTGCGTCTCAACGGGCCCCGGACCCGGGTCCCCCGGGCCCGCGGCTTCCAAGGCACACACCCCGCCGCTGCACCCGACCGCAACCCCCGTCGCACCAGGCCTTGGCCCGGCGTCAAGAGAGCGGGAAGAGCAGAAAAGTGGGGGGGACAAGAGTACGCCTGCGGCCCGCCCCTCGCAACATCCCGAACAACCCCCGGTACACTCGCCCTCCATGCCGAACCAACGCCCACTGACCCCCCGCGGGAGCCCAAAGGGCCTGCAGAAGTTCGGAGTATATTCGGTATTCGCCGCCCTTCCACTTGTTCAAGGCGGCTGCTCGAACCTGGACGCCATCGACCGCCGCATCGACCGACTTGTCAAGGCCCGGTCCGAGTCCCTCGGCGGCGACGCCGTCGCCCCCCTCACCCGGAAACTCACCAGCGCCGAATCGGGCCCTGACTCCACTGCGGATCGCAGGGCCCGCACCGTCACCCGCCCGCCCACCGACAACCCCGCGGCGGAGGACCTGCCCTACGCCCCCGGCGACACCTCCCCGGAGGCCGTGCTTGCCCGGCTGGAGTCCTACGCCCTTTCCCCCGAGTCGGCCCAGCCGTTGGACATCGAAGGCTCCTTCCGCGCCGCGCAGCGCACCGGGCGCGAGTACCGCACCGCCGAGGAGGAGTACCTCCTGGCCGCCATCCGCCTGCTCATCGAGCAGCACCGCTGGGGCCCCCGCCTGTTTGATGACATCCGCGCCAACGTCTCGGGCCTGGGCGACAACGCCGACTACCAGTCCGCCCTCAACGTCATCAACGAGCTCCGCGCCACCCAGCGCCTGCCCTACGGCGGGGAAGTCGAAGCACGCCTCATCACCCAGGCCACCCAGCAACTCACCGGGGTCGTCGGCGAGCAGTACGAGCAGTCCACCGCGCTGGACCTCCGCGCCAACGTCCCGCTGCTCCGCGGCGCCGGCGACGTCGCCCGCGAGGACCTCATCCAGGCCGAGCGCGACCTCGTCTACGCCTCCCGCGGCTTCGAGGATTTCCGCCGCGCCCACCTCGTGGACATCGCCCGTGACTACTTCGCGCTGGTGGCGCTGGCCAGCTCCATCGCCAACCAGGAACGCCGACTGGAGAGCGTGATCGCGCTGCAGGCCCGCACCACGGCGCTGGTGCAGGCCGGGCGCGAGAGCCCGTTCCGGGCCCGCAACGTCGAGCAGAACGTGCTGACGAGCCAGAACGCGCTGATCTCCGCCCGCGAGAACTACCTGCTCGCGGTGGATCGGTTCAAGGTCCGCCTGGGGCTGCCGGTCGAGGCCCCGATCCGCATCGAGCCGGTGGGCCTGGAGCTGCCCGACCCGGACGTGACCGTGACGCGCGCCGCCGAGATCGCCCTGAAGTACCGGCTTGATTACCAGAACCGGCGCGACCAGGTCGACGACGCGCGCCGGCGCCTCGACAACGCAAGGAACGACCTGCTGCCCGATCTCAACCTCACCGCCGGGACCACCCTCAACACCGACAAGGACCGCGGCCGCGGCAGGTTCGACTTTGACTTCAGGGACACCGACTACAACGCCGGCATCCTCCTGAGCCTCCCGCTGGACCGCCAGATCGAGCGCCTGAACATGCGGGCGGCGATGATCGACCTGCAGCGTTCCGTCCGCGAGACGGAGGAACTCCGCGACACCATCATCCTGAACGCACGCCGCGCCGTCCGCGAGATCGACCGCGCCCGCAACGCGCTGGTGCTGCTGCAGAAGGCCGTCGAGATCAACGAACTGCGGAACGAGGAACTCGAACTCAAGGCCGACGAGACCGACCCGCAGGAGAAACTCGACGCCGAGAACGAACTGCTGCAGTCCCGCAACGATTACGAGGACGCCCTTCGAGACCTGCGCATCGCCATTCTCGAGTACCTCCTCCAAACCGGTCAGATCCGGGTCGGGCCCGACGGCGTGTTCAAGCCCCTCCAGGGCATGATCGTCCGCGTCGTCGAGACCGGGGCGATGGGACGCGCCCCCGGCACCGCCGATCCGGGACAACCCCGGGCAGTCACCGATCCGGCGCGCCCAAGCCCGGTGACCGCGCCCGAGAACCCGGAGAATCCGCCGGAAAACCGCGAAGTTCCGCCGCCCTGAGCCCATCGGCGTCGTAGAGTTTGGTCGGCGTCCGACGAACCTCAGCGTGGGCGGGGGGTCCAAGGGTCGCCGGCTCGTCGTTCTTGGTGGGGGAAGGCACACCCACCCGCATCTCCCGCGCCTCGGACCCCGAACATTCTGCGGACGACATCCCGCCCAGGTGCTCGAACCCGTGCGAATCTCACCGATCCGCACTCCAGAATCGCCGAACGGACCCGCTCCCGCGGCGCGTCTCCGCCGGTATCGCCCTCCGCCCGACGCGCGCCCCTCACGCCCCCCATTCCCGACCCTCTCATGGCCCACCCTCCCAACCCTCGAAAACCCGGCGGCTTCACCCTGACCAAGCTGATCGTCGGCGCGGCGGTTGTCGCCGCGCTGGGGGGCGGGGCGTTCCTGGCGTTCGGCCGCCCGCGTGACGCCGCCACCCACACCCCCGCCGAGGTCGCCCCCGCCTCCGTCACTTCCTTCGACATCGTTCTGACGGCGAGCGGCGAGCTGGCCGCCAAGAAGCAGACCGAACTCCGGAACGTTCTGGAGATGGAGTCCTCCATCGCCGAGATCATCGACGAGGGCAAGACGGTCCGGAAGGACGACGTGCTGGTCCGGCTGAACGACGAGGAACTGAACAAGCAACTCGACGCCGAGACCCTCGACCTGACCGGGGCCACGAGCGAGGCGGTCAGCGCGCAGAAGGCCTACGAGATCCAGGAGATCGAGAACGACGCGGCCATGAACAAGGCGAGGGTGACCCTCGAACTGGCTCTTCTCGAACTGAAGAAGTGGGAGGGCGAGAACGCCGCCAAACTCCAGGAACTCCGGCTCGACCTCGAAGCGGCGACCAAGGACCACGAGCGTGCCAACGAGAAGTACGAGAAGGCGAAGGCGCTGCACGCCCGCGAGTTTCTTTCGACGGACCAGCTCAAGCAGGACGAGGTGACCCGCATCCAGGCGGAGAGCAAGCTGAAGACCGCCGCCACCGCGCTGGAGGTCCACACGCAGTTCACCCAGGTGAAGGAGCGGCGCAAGCTCGAGTCCGACATCTCCGAGGCCACCGCCGAGGTGGAGCGCGTGACCCGCAAGAACGAGAGCGAACTGTCCAGCAAGCGAGCCGCCCTCGACAAGGCCCTGGCGGAGAAGGCCCAGCGCGAGCGGCAGGTCGACAAACTCAAGCGCCAGATCGAGCAGACCGTCATCAGGGCCCCCACCGACGGGCTCGTCGTGTACGCCAGCAGCATCCAGCCCTCCTGGCGCTGGGACAACCAGGGCCCGATGGCCATCGGGCGGAAGGTCTACCCCAACGAGACCATCATCGTCCTGCCCGACACCAGCGAGATGCTGGCCCAGATCAAGGTGCACGAGAGCCTCGTCAACCGCATCAAGCCCGGGATGAAGGCGACCGTCAAGATCGACGCGGCCCAGGGGCGCACGTTCGACGGGGTGGTTGACTCGATCGGGATCATGGCCCAGCAGCAGGGGGGGTGGATGAGCGACAACGTGCGCGAGTACGAGGTGAAGATCGCCCTGACCCTTCCGCCCGACGCGCCGGCCCTGAAGCCCTCGATGCGCTGCGAGGCGCAGATCATCACCGAGCGCGTGGAGAACGCGCTCGCGGTCCCGCTCACGAGCGTGTTCAACGAGGGCCCGCGGACGGTGGTCTACGCGGTTCGCGGGTCGAAGTACCAGCGCGTGCCGGTGAAGGTCGGGCGGCGGTCCGATCTGATGGCGGAGATCAAGTCGGGGCTGGAGGCGAACGAGAAGGTGCTGCTGCGCGAGCCCTCGCCGGCGCTGGTGCTGGCCGACCCGGACCGGGGCACGCCGTCCGAGAAGGACGCCCCCGCCGGGCGCG
>CAZDYM010000254.1:0-4214 GCA_964509325.1 uncultured Phycisphaeraceae bacterium | reverse complement strand
AGAACAACACCACGCACTCGGCGTTCTTCGAGGGGGCGCTCAACCCGGTCCAGGCACTCGCCGTTTCGTGCAACATCTACTTCTTCACGCTCGGACGCGCCCTCGGGGTGGACGGGGTGCGCCGCTGGTACGAAGCCTTCGGCGTCGGGCAGCCCTTCAACCTCGGCATCGGCCAGGAGTGGCCCGGGAGCATCCTCAAGAAACTGCCCGGCCCCGGCGGGAGGATCGAGCCGCCCCAACTCCAGGACGCGATCTTCATGGGCATCGGGCAGGGACCGATCGACTGGACCCCGCTGCACGCCGCCGACGCCTACGCCACGCTCGCCCGCTCGGGCACGCGGATCGTCCCGCGCATCCTCAAGGACGCGCCGGTGAAGGCCCACGACCTGAGGCTGGATGCCTCCGCGTGCGACGCCGCCCTCGAAGGGCTCTTCGCCGCCGCCAACGACCTCGACATCGGCAGCGGCAGCCGCCTGATGCTCGACGGCGTCAAGGTGCCCATGTTCAACCACCCGGACCTCGACGTGCGCGGGAAGACCGGCACCGCCGCCGCGCCGCGCGTCCTGGCCGACCTGGACAACGACGGGGAGCGCGAGATCGCCCGCGAGGGCGACCACTCGTGGTACGTCGTGCTCGTGGGCCCCAAGGGCAAGAGCCCAAGGTACGCGATCGCGGTCGTGATGGAGTACGCGGGCAGCGGCGGGCGCGTGTCGGGCCCCATCGCCAACCAGATCATCTGGGCCCTGAAGGCGGAGGGCTACCTGTGAGCCGTTCACCGGCGGCGGCGCTCAACCCCCGCGCCGGCGCGGGCGACGAAGGGCTGGTGCGGCTGCGCGTCAAGGCCCCCTTGGCGCTGCTCCACGCCGGCTGGCTGGTGGTGCTCTCCACCTTCGCGCTGGTGGCGCTGGGGGTGTACTGCATCGACGTGGCGTCGTCGCTGCGACCCGACGGGCTCGCGCCCGACGCCAAGAAGCAACTGATGTTCGCGATGATCGGGGCGGTGATCGCGGCGGGCGTCGCGCTGCCGCACTACCGCTGGTGGCTGTGGCTGACGTGGCCCTTGGCGGCGGTGTCGGTGCTGCTGCTGGTCGTGCTGATTGTTCCGGGGGTTCCTTCCGCGCTGGTCACGCCTCGGAACGGCGCCCGGCGGTGGATTGACCTCGGGGCGTTCGACCTGCAGCCCGCCGAGGTCGCCAAGGTGGCGTACGTGCTGGCCACCGCCGCGTACCTGCGATACCGCAAGAACCACCGCACCGTGCTGGGGCTCGCCCCGCCGGCGCTCATCGTCCTGGTCCCCATGGCCCTCATCGTCGTCGAGCCCGATCTCGGCACCTCGCTGCTGTTCCTCCCGGCGCTGGTGGCGATGCTGGTGGCGGCGGGCGCGAAGATGCGCCACCTCGTCGCGGCCAGCAGCATCGGGTTCGTCATGGCGGGCATCATCGCCGGCGCCAGCCTCGCCTTCGCCGCCAGGGGCGAGTACCCGCTGCTCCGCAAGCACCAGGTCGACCGCATCCAGGCGGTGCTGGACATGGCCAGCGGCGAGGACCGCTTCGCCGACGACCGCGGCTTCCAGGGCCGCCAGGCCGTCACGCTCGTGGGCGCGGGCGGCTGGCGCGGGCACTCGGACGACCGCAGCCGCGCGCTGGTTCACTTCTCCAAACTGCCCGAGGCACGCAACGACATGGTGTTCGCCGTCTTCGCCAACCGCTTCGGGTTCGTCGGCGTGCTCGGGCTGCTCGGGCTCTACAGCGCCTGGGTGCTGGGGGCGCTGTGGGTCGCCGGGCGGTGCAAGGACGCCTTCGGACGACTCGTCGTCGTCGGCTTCACCGCGATCATCGCCACCCAGGCGCTCATCAACCTCGGCGAGACGATGGGCCTGTTGCCCATCACCGGCATGACGCTGCCCTTTGTCAGTTACGGCGGCTCCGCGATGCTCATCGGCATGGTTATGGTCGGGCTCATCTTCTCGATCGGCATGCGCCGGCCCGAGCACTTCTGGAGACAGAGTTTCGAGTTTGATGATTGAGCGGGAACCCGCCGGGGCCCGGGCGACGGGCATCAGGGATCAGGCGTCAGGCCACAAGCACCCGGCGCGCCACCGCGCCACCCTCCGGTTTCGGGTGGCCCGATCGGTCGGCGTTTGGATGCCGGAGGCGGGCCGGTGAAACCCGGTCCGCGCGTCTCCCAATCAAGCGCCGACCTTCGTTCCGGGGAACCCGCTCCCTTGTCCATCGGAGATGCAGATGACCACCCGCGCTCCCCGCCCTTGCCGCACGCACCGTCTCGCCGGCGACCAGCCGACCAGCGCCCTGGGCCCCGTCACCGGGGCCCTGTTCGCGGCGCTGCTCGCGGGCTGCGCCAGCGCCGGCGGCTGCAACTCGGCGCGGTTCACCAGTGAGCGCAGCACCAGGCTCACCGCCGCGGCGGAGTCGTCGCTGCGCATCGAGAACCAGGTGGGCGACGTCAGGGTGGTCGCCGACCCGACCGCCTCCGAGGTGACGATGGAACTGACGCTCATCGGCAAGGGCTCGACGCAGGCCAGGGCCGAGGAAGCGCTGGCGGAGATCACCTACGCTGTTCAGGACCCCGCGGGCGATACCGGTGTGACGGCGACGGCCAAGCACCCGACGAACGGGGGCGGCTGGCACGGGAAGCAGTGGGAGGTCCGCTGGGTCGTCACCGCGCCGCCGGGGGTGAAGATCGAGATCAGCGATGATGTCGGCGATGTGACCGTGGTGGGCTTCGAGCGCGGCGCGAGCGTGTCGACCGACGTGGGCGATGTGCGGGTGATGGGCGTGCTGGGCGGGGTGACCGTGAAGACGGACGTGGGCGACGCGCTGGTGAACGCCGCCGGGCCGGTCGAGGTGGTCACGCAGGTGGGCGATGTCAATCTGGAACTGATCGGGGAATCGGCGTCGATCCGGGCCGAGTCGGACGTGGGCGACGTGCACGTGGTGGTGCCGACGGCGTGGTCCGGCAGCGTCTCGGGAGGGTCGGACGTGGGGGGCGTCAGCACGTCGATCCCCGGGCTTTCGGCCCGCCGGGAGGAGCATGGGAGCGGGTCGAAGGTCTCGGGCACGATCGGCGCCGGCGGCGCGACCGCGCGGGCGACGCTGAAGGCCGATGTCGGCTCGATCACCATCGAGCAGCGCGAGGTGAAGCGGGTCATGAACTGACCGCCGGGGCGCGCGCCGCCCCGCGGCGGCGCTACGGTTCGCCCATGCCCGAGCCGAAGGCCATCGCCGAATCCCGACCACGCAGCAGCCCCGAGCGTGACCCGCTGGTGTTCCGAACCGACGCGCCGGCGTTGCCCGCGCCCGCCGCTTTCGTGCGGGCCGCCGCCGACCTGGGGATCGAGTTCGAGGGTGCCGACGTCGAACGCCTGGGGCGGTACCTGGCGATGCTGCTGGCGGCGAACCAGTCCGTGAACCTCACCGCCGTCACCGACGCGGAGCAGGCGTGGACACGCCACATCCTCGACTCGCTGACGCTCATGGCCCCCCTCAGCGAGCTCGAACAAGGAGCGTCGGTGGCGGACGTGGGCAGCGGCGGGGGCCTGCCGGGCGTTCCGCTGGCCGTCTGCATGAGCCATCTTCGCTTCGTGCTGCTCGAAGCGACCGGCAAGAAGGCGCGGTTTCTCGAAGCGGTGATCGCGGCGCTCGGGCTGAGCAACGCGGAAGTCGTCAACGCCCGGGCCGAGACCGCGGGACAGGACCATCACAACCACCGCGAGCGGTACGACGCGGTCGTCGCCCGCGCCGTGGGCCCGCTCGGCGTGATCGCGGAGTTGACGGTGCCGCTGGCGAAAGCGGCCGGCGGACGCGTCCTGCTGATCAAGGGCCGCAAGGCCGACGACGAACTGGCGTCCGCCAAGCAGGCGCTGCACCTGCTGCACGCCTCGCACGCCGGCACCGTCGACACCCCCACCGGGCGGGTGGTGGTGCTCGAGAAGTCGCGCAAGACCCCGAGAGCCTACCCGCGGCCGCCCGGGGAGCCTAAGCGCCGGCCCCTGGGAGCGTGAGCGTGGTCGTGGTCGTGGGGGCCCCGCCGGTCCCCGGCGGGCCGTCGTGCCTGTGGTTGATGCCCACGCCGGGGACCGGCGTAAAACCCGAAGGGGCCCATGAAGCAGTTGGGGCAATCCATCGCGGAGATGCTGGGGCCGGGCGGCGCGGTGGCGTCGTGCTTCGGCCCGGACTTCGAGACGCGCCCCCAGC
>CAZDYM010000253.1:0-4302 GCA_964509325.1 uncultured Phycisphaeraceae bacterium | reverse complement strand
GACCGCCTGCGCGCCGCCCGCGGCGCTCCGCCCCACGCTCGCCGTGCAGCGCGACGCCCTCGCCCGCGTGGCCGAGGCCATCGACGCCGATTACGCCCTCCTCGCCGACCAGGCACGCGCCAACCTCGCGACCTACCAGCGCCTCCTCCTGGGCGCCGCCCACCGCGAACTCATCGAACGCGGGCACCTCACCCCCGCCCTCGAACCCGACACCGACGCCTTCGACAACGACCTGGCCAACCCGGAGGCCCAGACCACCCTTCTGAACGAGGTCCGCCTCGGCCGACTCTCCCGTGAGAACGCCCACGCGTTCCTCCACGATTACGCCCTCGCCATGCGCATGCGCCGCGAAGGAACGCCGCTCCGCGACGCCATGCTCGCCCGACTCCGCCCCCTTGAAGACGCTGAGCAACGCGGCGCCCTTGTCACCGCCGCCATCCACAACCGCCGCGACGCCGTCCTCAACCTCCTCGGCGAAGCCGCTCAGGTCAACCACACCCTCACCGACAACGCCGACCGAGCCCTCCTCCAGCCCGATCCGCGACCGCTCCTCAACGTCACCAACCCGCAAGAGCAGTCCCCGGCTCAGACCCTCCTCCGCCAACTCCTGACCACCCCAACTCAACAACCCATCACACCCGCGACAACCAGCCCCGCCACCGGCCCCAACTGATCGGCCCCCGCCGCACGCACCCTCCGCCCCTCCCCCGAAGCTTCTCGTTCCTCACTGTCAAGCCCCGTGCTCCGTGCTCCGTGCTCCGTGCTCAGTGCTCAGTGCTCTGTGCTCTGTGCTCTGTGCTGTGTGCTCCGCGCTCCGCACCGTTCCCCACCGCCCCACACCCACCCCTCACCACGCCCACCCCCACGCCCACCCCCATGCCCACCCCCACCCTCATCGAGCGGCTCCTCGATGCCGACGACCAGGCGCCCCTGTCCCTCGCCGACCGCGCCGAGATCACCACCGCGCTCCGCGAACTGGCCCTGGCCCAAGCCCTCATCGCCCGCCAAGCCCTGCTGCTGGAATCCTTCAACACCGACCAGCGCGCCCTGGAGCGGAACCTCCGCGAGGCCGTCGGCCACGCCGCCGGGGCCGCGGACCGCCCCCTGCCCGATTCCGGCTTCAACTACGAGCGCGCCGCCGCCGCCCGGCGCGAACTCACCCGCCAAGTCAACGACGCGGCCACGCTCCGCGACCTCCTCGCCGCCGCTCTCACGTTCGTCCGAGCTCTCGCGTGACCGCGCCGCCACCCGCGTCACTCGCCCGCCGCGTCACTCGCCCCCCGCGTCACTCGCCCCCCGTCTCCTGCCCCCCGTCACCCCTCAACCTTGCACGCGTCCGCGCGGGTCAGAAAAATCGGCAGGATGACGTCCAGCTTCGTCGCCGTCAGCACCTGCTTGATCGGTGCCGGCACCGCCGCCAACCGCAGCCGCCCGCCGCCGGCGCGCACCGCCTTGTTGATCCGCAGCATCGCCGACAACCCCGGGCTGGGGATGTACTCCAGTTTGGCAAGGTCGAGCACCAGCACCCCCGGCTTCAGGTCCACCAGCTTCATGACCTCGCGTTCCATCAGTTCGCACGCCTCGACATCCGCCGAGCCGATGAGGTCCGCGACAATGCCCCCGTTGAACGATTCGTGTCGAACGCTGAACGCCATGCCGAAGCCTCCTGAGCGTGTATCCGTGGTCCAAGACAGCCGAGTGCCGGGCAAGGTAACCATCGCATGGCACGCCACCGGCCCGCCACTCGCAAGTTTCTGAGACACGTCAAACCAGGCCCTGGACCCGGCCCACCGACGCACCGTCTCCGCCCCCCACTCCCACACCCACCCCCACCCCCACTCCCACCCCCACTCCTACCCCCACTCCTACCCCCACTCCTACCCCCACCCCCCCAGCCCCGGCTTCCGCAAGCCCTTGGCTACCCTCCCCTGATGGCTCGATACCTCATCTTTCTCGCCATGGCCGTGGTCCTGGGCGTCCCCTTCGCCGTCCGCCCCCCCGAGGCCCGCGCCCCCAACGACGCCCAGCGCCTCGTCATCATCACCCCGCACGTCGAGCCCATCCGCATCGAGTTCGCCCGCGTCTTCGACGAGTGGCACCGCGCCAAGTTCGGCGCTCCGGTCGTCATCGACTGGCGCGTCCCCGGCGGCACCAGCGACATCCAGAAGCAACTCAAAGCCATCTACCAGAGCGCCATCGCCTCGGGCCAACTCATGCCTTCCGGCGAACTCGCGCCCGGTTACCCCCCGCTGCCCTTCGACCTCTTCTTCGGCGGCGGCACCTTCGAACACAACGAAACCAAAAAAGGCGTCACGGTCCGCCCCCCGGGGGCCGCACAGGACGTCACCCTCTCCATGTCCATCCCCGCCGGCCTCCCCCAGCATCAACTCGACGCCTGCTTCGGCACCAACCAACTCGGCGCCGGCTACCTCTACGACCCCGGGAACCCCGACAAGGGCGACCCGGGCCAGTACTGGATCGGGGCCGCCGCCTCGGGCTTCGGCATCGTCTACAACCGCGACCTGCTCCGCGCCCTCGGGCTGCCCGACCCCGCCCGCTGGGAAGACCTGTGCCACCCCAAACTCCAGACCTGGATCGCCCTCGCCGATCCACGCCAATCCGGCTCGGTCGCCACCCTCTACGACAGCATCCTCAACAACTACGGCTGGGACCGCGGCTGGCGCACCCTTCGCCGCATGGCCGCCAACAGCCGCACCTTCACCAACTCTTCAACCAAGGTGCCCCTCGACGTCTCACAGGGCGAGGCCGCCATGGGCGTCGCCATCTCGCACTACGGCCGCTTCCAGGCCCAGGCCGTCATGAAACCCGGCGAATCCCCCGAGAACTCCCGCGTCGGCTACATCGACCCGCCCGGCGTCGTCTACATCGACGCCGACCCCATCACCCTCATGCGCGCCGGGCCCAACCCCACCATCGCCAAACGCTTCATCGAGTTCTGCCTCTCCGAGCCCGGCCAGGCCCTGTGGCAGTTCCACGTCCGACCCGCCCACGTCACCAGCGTGAACGAGTCCGACCCTTCGACCTGGGGCCCCACGCAGTTCGAACTGCGCCGCATGTCCGTCCGGCGCGACCTGTTCAAGAACCACATGCACCGCATGGTCGACAAGGCCAGCCCCTTCGAGGCCGCCAGCACCGTCAGGGAAAAGGGCTGGCGCTCCGCCGTCGCCCCGATGATGGGTGCCTTCGGCATCGACACCCACGCCGAACTGGTCAAAGCATGGTCCGCCTACAACCGCGCCAAGTCCCGCGGCGTCTCCCCGGAATCGCTGGCCCGCATGGAAGCACTGCTCGACGCGCTGCCCGAGTGGCGCCTCTCCGACCCCGCCGCAAGCCCCGCCACCCTCGCCTTCAACGAAGCCAACTACGGGGCCATCCGCGAAGACTGGCGCAAGGCCGAACGCGAGGGCCGCATGCCCCGGATCCGCGCCGACTGGGTCCGCTTCTTCCGCGCCAACTACGCCGAGATCGTGCGGCTCGCGGGCGAGAACTGATCGAGCGCGGTCGAACGGGCGCCCCGCCGACCCGGCTCACACCGCCGTCTCAAACATCTCCCCCACCTTCCCCCACGCCACCACGTTCCACCACGCCTTCACGTACTCCGCGCGCTTGTTCTGGTACTTCAGGTAGTACGCGTGCTCCCACACGTCGATGCCCAGCAGCGGCACGCACGCCGTGAGGAGCATGTCCTGCTGCTTCTCCATCTGCTGGACCATGAGCCTCCCGCTGAAGCGGTCGAGCACCAGCCACGCCCAGCCCGCGCCCTCCACCGCCACCGCCGCCGCGCTGAACTGCGCGGCGAACTTCTCGAACGATCCGAAATCCCGGTCGATCGCCGCCGCCAGCCTGCCCGCGGGCTTGCCGCCTCCGCCGTTGCCCGGGGCGGCCATGGTGTGCCAGAAGACGGCGTGGTTCAGGTGCCCCCCGCCGTGGAACGAAAGTTCTCGCGACCAGTGCTTCACCAGCGCGAAGTCCCCGCTGTCGCGGGCCTTGGCGAGTTCCGCCAGCGCCTTGTTCAGGCCGTTCACGTACGCCTGGTGGTGCCTGGAGTGATGGATCTCCATCGTCTGCGCGTCGATGTGCGGCTCGAGGGCCGCGTACTCGTACGGCAGCCTCGCCAGCACGAACTCGCCCTTGTCCGGGTCAAAGCCAAGCAGCGAGGCGAACGGGTTGGGGTTCCGCGGCACCGGGCCCGGCTCGCGCTCCTGACGCGCCGCCGCCGGCGAGGCCATCCCGAGCGCCGCCACGGCGCCCAAGCCGCCCAACGCCGCCAGAGCGCCTCGG
>CAZDYM010000252.1:0-4302 GCA_964509325.1 uncultured Phycisphaeraceae bacterium | reverse complement strand
CCAGCACCAAGACCCGCCTCACCTTCGACGGCGCGGGCGACTTCGGCCACCCCGATGCCGAGGTCGACCCTCACGCCCCCAAGGGCACCCACGTCTCGTACGCCGGCCGGAACTTCCATTTCGGGGTGCGCGAACTGGCCATGGCCTCGGTGCTCAACGGCATGGCCCTTTCCAAGGTCCGCGCGTACGGCTCGGGCTTCATGGTGTTCTCCGATTTCTCACGCCCCGCGATCCGTCTCAGCGCGATCATGGAAATCCCGGTGATCTACATCTTCACCCACGATTCCATCGGCGTCGGCGAAGACGGCCCCACCCACCAGCCCATCGAGCACCTCGCCGCCCTGCGCGCCATCCCCGGGCTCATCACCCTCCGCCCCGGCGACGCCAACGAGGTCGCCGAGGCCTGGCGCGTCATCATGCAACTCCGCCACGAGCCGGTGTGCCTGGTGCTGTCGCGCCAGCCGATCGCGACCCTCGACCGCTCCAGGTACGCCGCCGCGAGCGGCCTCAAGAGCGGCGCGTACGTGCTGGCCTGCAACGCCCCCGACGGCAAGCCCGAGGTCATCCTCATGGCCACCGGCAGCGAAGTCCCCATGACCGTCGATGCCTACGAGAAACTCAAGGCCGAGGGCGTCAAGGCGCGGGTGGTCAGCATGCCCTCGTGGGAACTCTTCGAGCACCAGGACCAGGCGTACCGCGACAAGGTGCTGCCGCCGACGACCACCGCCCGCGTGGCGGTCGAGCAGGCGGGCGGCTTCGGCTGGGAACGCTATATCGGCCTCAAGGGCGAGACGGTCTCGATGAAGACCTTCGGCGCCTCCGCGCCGCTGAAGGAGCTGCAGAAGAAGTTCGGCTTCAACGCCGAGGGCATCGTCGCCGCCGCCCGACGAGCGATGGCGAAGTAAGCCGGGGGCCCGGGTTCACGCCGTCCCCGCCAAGCGCCGCGTCGTGGAATCAAACGTCCGCACCATGCTGGAGCGCAGGGCCGCGACCAGGCCGGCGTAGATCGCCGCCGCCGCGACCGCGCCCAGCAGCAGGCCGACCCGCGCGGCGGTGAAGGTCACGTCGTTCGCCACCGTCCGCGCGCACGCCACCTCGGGGTGGGTGATGGCGTAGGCGAGCGTGACGGGGTTCATCGCGGCGGCGGCGGGCCCCACCAGCGGGATGCTCGCGCCGGCCTGCCAGCCCAGCAGCCCGCACACCCCGCCCAGCGAGCCGATGATCGCCACCGCCCACACCACGCTCGAGATCGTCCCTTTGCTCTTCAGGCTCCGCTGCAGGCCGATCATCACCGCCAGCGCGACGAACGACACGCTCACCAGCGGCAGCGTCAGGAACCCCTCCCACAGCACCAGCGGCGAAACCACCGTCGCCGTGCTGCCCGGCACCAGCGCGCTCAACGCCGCGGCCCCGGGTTCGCCCGGGGTCGAGCCGCGCCCGAAACCGTCGAACACCGTGTACAACGCCGCGAACATGATCGTCCCCACCGGCACCGCCAGCAGCGGCAGCAGGAACTGCACCAGGCCCAGCAGCTTCCCGTTCAGGTACGCCTTGGGCGTGATCGGGGTGGTGAGGAGGATGTCGAGCGTGCCGTCCTCGCGCTCCCGGCTGATGGCGGTGGCGGAGGTGTTGATCGCCACCAGCGCGATGACGATGAGCTCGGTCCACGCGGTGACCAGCAGGATGGAGCGGAAGGTCGGCGCGGTCATCCCGCCGCCGTGGTAGTAGAGGCACAGCGCCAGCGCCCAGAGCGTCCCCATGGCGACAAAGCCCCAGCGCGCGATTGTCTTGCCCAGGGTGGCCTGGCGCGCGGTGGACTCGCGCCACGCGATGGGGTTCATGCTGACCGGGCGGGCCCTTCGCTCGGTGGTGTTCTTCGCGCCCAGGCCGAATATCGAGCGGTACCACGGGACGCCGCCGACCGAGGCGCCGATCTGGCGGACGGTGGTGGCCGAGACCCCCAGCAGGAGCAGGCTCAACCCGCCCGAGATGGTGCACCACGCGCCCACGGGGTTGCCGAGCATGAAGCGGCGCAGGCCGGACATCTCGGCGAGTTCGATCTCCTCCGGACGCGGGTAACTGGAGGGCGAGAGCAGCGAGTACAGCGCGAGGAAGGGGTTGAGGCCCGTCATCATCGTCACGCCCCCGGCACCGCCCGCGCCCACGGGGCGGATCTGCGAGTCGATCCCCGCCGTCACCGCGAGGTACGTCACCACCGAAACGTAGAACGCGAACACCGCCCGCTTGCCCGCCAGCCGGTTCACCGCCAGCGCGATCGCCACCGCGCCCACCGCCAGCGCCGTGCAGCCCGAAACGGCGTAACTCAGCAGCACGCTCCGGCCCGGGACCCCACCGAAATACTGCGTGATCGCGAACAACGGCAGCGAGCAGAACAGCAGCGCCAGGATGAAGAACAGCCGACCGAACAGCGTCCCCAGCACCATCTGCAGCGAGCTCAGCGGCGTGGTGAGCAGGATGTCCCACGTCCGCGGGCTGGATTCCTGCGCGATCGCCCCCGCCATGAACACCGGCGCCAGGATGCAGATCAGCAGCAGCTGCAGGTAAGCCACCCACGCGAAGGCGTTCGCGCCCGCGACGGCCAGGTCACGGAACGACTGGGCCCCGCTCTGGTTCGGCAGCAGCAACACCAGCAGGACGACGATGAGCACCCCGAGGTACGCCGAGCGGATCAGCAGGTGCCGCGTCCGCCTCGACCCGCCCTGCACCAGGCGCACGACCATCGGGTTGGTGGGGACGAGCGCGAGAAACCAGCGCAGCACGGCGGGCATGGCCGCATGCTATACGACGGGTTGTCGGAGCGGTTCGCGGCGCACCAGCGCACCCGGGATCGAGGTCGGCCCCGGCGCCCCGTTCAGCGCTTGTCGGCGCTGTTCACGACACGCCCGGCGCGGCGCTTGCGGTTGATGAGCTTGCGCCCGTTCTTGGTCTTCATACGGGCGCGGAAGCCGATGGAGCGCTTCCGCTTGCGGTTCGAGGTCTTGTGGGGGTAGTGCATGAGGGAGTTCTCCGAGCCCCGGCGGGAGCCGCCATCGGCGTGAGGATTGGGGGGACGACAATAGCCGAGTTCCCAGACCGACGCCACCACGCGATGCCACCATCCCTGTTCGGGATGTGGGTGGGTGAGGGCTCCTGCCGGCCTCCCGGTCGCGCCGAGCCTCACCTCCGGAAGCGACAAGTTCGAGCGGCATGCTTCTTGTCCCCGCGTGAACCGCCGATATGGTGGTGACGGGCGGACGGTCCGCCCGCAGGTTTGGCCGCGTCGGTGAACGCGTCGTTTGGTCCGCCCCGCCCATCCCGACCAAGGGGGCGGGAGGATCGGCCCGGCACCCCGGGAAGACGACGCCTTCGCCCCCGCGTCCGCCGAGTTGGTGGGCGGCGTGCCCGCGTGCCGCACGAACGTGCGGGGCCCGTGCGCGTCCCCGGCTTGGTTGGTTCATGCCCCTCGCGTCGGCCCGAGCCGGGCCACACGAAACCGGGCGTAGCGTTGGGCGGTGCGCGTGTCGATCGAGAACGACGTCCTGGATCAGTGCGAACGCATCATCGGCCACCGGTTCGAGAACCGCTCGCTGCTGGTGGTGGCGCTCACCCACGCCTCGATCGCGTCGGCCCGCGTGGTCTCCAACGAGCGGCTGGAGTTCCTGGGCGACGCCGTGCTCGGCATGGTGGTGTGCGACGACCTGTACCACCGCTTCCCCGACGCGCTCGAAGGCGAGATGACCAAGATCAAGTCGGCGGTGGTCTCGCGCCGCATGTGCGCCAGGATCGCCGGGGAACTCGGGCTGGACCGTCTGCTGAACCTCGGGAAGGGGATGAAGACGCGCTCGGCCATCCCCAGCAGCCTCTCGGCGGCGGTCTTGGAGTCCGTCATCGGCGCGCTCTACCTCGACGCGGGGCTCGACCGCGCCCGTCAGTTCCTGCTCCCCTTGATCCGCCCGCACATCGACGCCGCCGCCCAGAGCGGCCACCAGCAGAACTTCAAGAGCGTCCTGCAGCAGCACGCCCAGCAGAACCTCGACGCGCAGCCCGTCTACCTCCTGCTCGACGAGAACGGCCCGGACCACGCCAAGGCCTTCCAGGTCGCCGTGGAGGTCGCGGGGGTGCGCTACCCGACCTGCTGGGCCAACAGCAAGAAGCAGGCCGAGCAGCTCGCGGCTCTCGCGGCGCTCACCCAGCTCGGCCTGATCGAGCAGCGCGAAGGGGGGGACCTGGTGGTGCGTCCGAGCACCGGCGGCGAGTCCGAGCCCGGGCGCGGCGGGGCCGACCCGCGGCCCGGCGGCGGGG
>CAZDYM010000251.1:0-4316 GCA_964509325.1 uncultured Phycisphaeraceae bacterium | reverse complement strand
CCGCCTGAGCGCCGGCCATCGCCGCCCCCATCTGGTTGTTCATCATCATGCCCATGCCCATGCCGACGACGCTGCCCGCCGCGCCGGGGTTCTTCGCGGCCTCCTCCATCGCATTGGCCGCCTGATACTGCGAGTACGCGTTGAGGTTGCCGATCACGCCCATGCTGGAGCGCTTGTCCATCGCCTGCTCGACTTCCGGCGGCAGCGAGATGTTCTCCACCAGCAACTGGCTCAGTTCGAGGCCCCAGTTCAGCAGCTCCGGGGCCATCCGCGCGTTGAGCAGCCCCGCCAGTTCGTCGTACTTCGAAGCCAGGTCGAGCGCCGGGATCTTCGATTCACCCAGCACGTCGCCGAAGCGCGACACGATGGTGTTCCGCAGCTGGTTCGCCACATCCTCGACCGTGAACTCACCCCCCACGCCCGTGCCGACAAGCTGCTTCACGAACGCGCCGGCGTCCTTCACCCGCAGCGTGTACGAGCCGAACGCCCGCAGACGCACCGGCCCGAACTCGGCGTCCCGCAGCATCACCGGGTTCATCGTCCCCCACTTCAGGTCGGTGAACGTCCGCGACGCCACGAAGTACACCTCGCACTTGAACGGCGACTCGAACCCGTACTTCCACCCCTTCAGCGTCGCCAGGATCGGCACGTTCTGCGTGCTCAGCGTATACGTCCCCGGCGTGAACACGTCCGCCAACTGCCCCTCGTCGATCAGCACCGCCGTCTGCCCCTCGCGCACCACCAGCTTCGCGCCGTTCTTGATCTCGTTGTTGAACCGCTCGAACCGGTGCGCCAGCACGTTGGGCCGGTCGTCCAGGTACTGCACGATGTCGATCAGTTCCTGCTTCAGGCGGTCCCAGATGCTCATCGAAGACTCCTCTCTGCGGTTCGGCGGCGCGGCGGCACGTCGGCACCCCCGAGCCGAATCCGCGCAACGCCGGTCCGGTCACCAGATCCTACCACGCTTCATCGTACAACCGCCCCCCCGGTTTCAAGGCGGCGCAGCGTGCCCGGGCCCTGCCTCCGCTCCCAACCAAGCCGCGTGCGCCATCTATGGGTCACGGCCCGGACGCGGAACGCCCTCGAAAAGCCCCGAGCCCCGCAGCGCCTCCACCCGCGGCCGGTGGTTTGCGCCCGGGGCTCTCATGCCCGCCCTTGACTCCGCGCCCTCCGCCGACCGCCCCGACTCCATCAAGGCGCCGCGCGTCAGCGCCACGGCGATGTTCCGAAGCAGCCGATCGCGCCGCCGCAGCGGACTGGCGTGCCGCGGCGCCTCCACCGAAATCCGCACCTCCACAAGCGACAACTCCGCCAGCGACGCCCTCCGATACGCCCCCCACTTCTTCGGGCACTCGATGAGCCCCCACCCCGGCGGCACCTCGCGCCGCTTCACCACGCCCGCCGGCGCCATGAGATACAACCGGTCCGCCAGCCGGTACCGCGCCAGCCGGTGGAACTTCGTCCCGCCATGAATCCGCTCGTCGAGCCGCTCGAGTTCACGCAGGATGCGCCGGTACGTCGCGTTCGCCGAGGCTTCGAGGTTCCACTCTCCCATCTCGGCGAACAGCACGCCGGCGGTGGACTGAAGGTGCGGCTCGCTCTCACGCACCTTGTCGGCGAAGCGCAAACGCCGCAACTCCATCGCCTCGCGCCGCAGCAGCAGCGCCTCGAGATCATCCCGGTCCCGCAGAAAGTCCGCCCGCGACTGCTTGCACTCCACGATCACCGTCCGGGGCTCGCAGCGAGCCCTCCCCGGGGTTGCCCGTCGGCCCCCGGCGGTGTCCCCGTCGCCCGCCCCGGCAAGGAACCGCTCCACATGATTGACCCCCCCCGACACCGGCTCACGATCCAGCCACCCCGCCGCATCCACCCGGTACCTCGAGATCGGGCACCTCACCTCGGCCGCGGCCGCCTGACACCCCCACCTCAGCAGCGTCGCCACCGCGAGCCTCTTCAACTGAACATGCGCCGTCGTCTCGGGCATGGCGGATGGTAAGGACCATTCCCACGCACGACGGAGCGACCGGAACCGCACCGCCGGTACAAACCGCCCAGCCCTCGCAGCCGCGCCCACCGGACCACCTCGGCCAGAATCCACTTGGCCCCCCAGCGTCCAAGCGCCGATCCCCCGATCATGGCACCGCGGATCTCCACCTCGTGGGCACGCACCCTCGCGCGCTGGTTCATTCTCGCCCTCGCGGCGGGCGTCGTCCCCTCCGCCGACGCGATGCTGCCCTTCGGCACGTTCGGTGAGCGCTCCATCACCAGCGCACCCACCTTCACCACCGCCAGCAGCCCCAGCGGCACGTGGTTCGGCCTCGACTACGCCAGCGGCCAGCCCGCCGCGACCCTCACGTCCACCGCCGGGGCCACCCAGACCCGCGCGCTGGTCATCTCGATCCCCATGCCCGCCGCCGCCACCTACCGGCTCAACGTCGACGTCCGCAAGACCGACTTCCGCACCCAGGAAACCTACTGGCACGTGCTCGCCGTCCGCGACGCCGTCACGCTCGACCTCGGGCACAACGGCATCCCGCGCGTCGTCACGCAGGCTGGTGTCAGGAGCCTGCTGCTCGGCACCGTCCCCGGAGCCTCCGCCGACGGCAGGTGGCGCACGCTGTCGAACAACTTCATCGTCACCGCCGCCGACGCCGCCGTCTACCAGCATCTCGTCTTCGCCTTCGTCGGCTCGCGCGCCATCGACCAGGAACTCCGCTTCGACAACATCACCTGCGACGCTCCCTACCTCTCCACTCTCTCCGACGGCCTCACCTGCGCCTGGGTCATGCGCCCCTCCGCGCTGAGGCGCCTCTCCGACATCACCCCCGCCATGTGGGCCGCCCCCAACCGCACCACCCGCGAGGCCCAGATCAACTGGATCGACACCTCGCGCCCCTTCTACCCGCGGGCCCAGGCCGACCGCTTCGCCATGAAGCTCACCGGCACCATCCGCATCCCCACCACCGGGACCTGGAACTTCATGCTCGGCAGCGACGACGGCTCCAAGCTCATCATCGGCCCGACCACCGTCATCAGCAACGATGACCTCCACAGCTTCCGCAACCGCACCGGCACCGTCTCGCTCACCGCCGGCGTCCACCCCATCGAGGTCCAGTTCTTCGAGAACGCCGGCCGTGCCGGCTGCGTCCTTTCCTGGCGGGGCCCCACCGACAACGCCTTTGACGTCGTCCCCGGCTCGGCGTTCCTCACCGCAACCCCCTCCCGCCCCCGCATCGTCCGCTGGCGCGAGACTGGTCAACCCTAAAGGCCGATTCACCGCGACGAATCCGCCGTGCCACACAGGGCCTTCTGCGGCCCGCCGCACGCGGGCGGCACTCGCGCAGCCGTCATTCGAGCGTTGCAATCGGTTCGGAAAGCGATCATTCAGGTGCCGCCGCCGAGGTGCCTGCACGCCGTGACCCGGGACGCTGGGTGCCGTGGTTGGGCAGTCGGGCAACGCACCCGTTCGCTGGGCATCACGCGTCCCCAACGCGGGAGCGCGCCAGCCGGCCTCCGCCTTCACCGAGTTTCGCTCACTCCCCCTGATCCAGCACGGCCATGAAGGCTTCCTGCGGGATCTCCACGCTCCCGATGGCTTTCATCCGCTTCTTGCCTTCCTTCTGCTTCTCCAGCAGTTTGCGCTTGCGCGAGACGTCGCCGCCGTAGCACTTCGCGGTCACATTCTTGCCCATGCTCTTGATGGTCTCGCGGGCGATGACCTTGCCGCCGATGGCGGCCTGGAGCGGAATCTCGAACTGGTGGCGGGGGATCTCTTCCTTCAGCCTGGTGAGCAACTGCCGCCCGCGGTACTCGGCGTTGTCGCGGTGGCAGATGAGGCTGAGGGCCTCCACCGGGTCGCCGTTGACCAGGATGTCCACCTTCGCGAGGCGGTCGGTGCGGAACTCGGTGAGGTGGTAGTCCATGGTCCCGTAGCCGCGTGTGATGGACTTCAGTTTGTCGAAGAAGTCGTAGATGATCTCGGCGAGGGGGACCTCGTAGACGAGGATCTGGCGTGATTCGGAGACGACGGTCTGGCTCTTGTACACGCCGCGGCGGTTGCCGCACAGCGCCATGACGTCGCCGATGAACTCCTTGGGGACGATGACTTCGAGCCGGACGATGGGCTCGCGGAGCTCCTTCCAGACGGAGGGATCGGGGAGTTCGGCGGGGTTGTTGATCTGGAGGACCTCGCCGCTGGTGGTTTCGAGTTCGTAGGTGACGGTGGGCGCGGTCTGGATGATCTCGACCCCGCCCTCGCGTTCGAGGCGCTCCTGGATGATGTCCATGTGGAGCAGGCCGAGGAAGCCGCAGCGGAA
>CAZDYM010000250.1:0-4353 GCA_964509325.1 uncultured Phycisphaeraceae bacterium | reverse complement strand
GCCCCGGCCCGGCGTCGCCCGGCGATTTCACCGTCCCGCCCGACGCCGCCGAGCGTTTCGCCCGCGTGCTCGAAGGCCTGCCCGCGCACGCGCGGATCGCGCTGTGGGGCGCGGGAAGGCACACGCGCCGCCTGCTCGGGTCGGCACCGGCGTTGAACCTCGTCGCCATCCTCGACGACCAGCCGCCGGATCCGCCCCGCGAACTCGCGGGCGTCCCGATCATCCCGCCCGGCCACGCGCGCGCATCCGGAGTGACCGACGTGATCATTTCCTCCGCCCTGCACGAGCCGGACCTGTGGGCCCGAAGAGGCGAGATCGAGCGCCAGGGCGCCGCCGTCCACCGCCTCTACGCGATGGGCTCGGCGTCGGCCCACGCCTGAGGCACGAAGCACAAGAGCCCGGGCTTCAGGCCCGGGCTCGCGCGCATTTCAGCAGGACTGTTTGGGCGGGACGGCACGGCCCGGGTGCCGCGGCTTGGCGGCCTCGTCCGGGCGCCCGGCGACCGATGCCTCTCTTACTGGCCCACGATGTCGCCGCGCATCCCGGCGACGATCGCGACCAGTTCCCCGGCTTCCTGGTCCTTCACGCCGAAACGCTTCAGGCTCAGCGTGAGCTGGGCCGCCAGGTGGTTGAACTCCGCGTCGGTGATCTTCATCCCTTTGTGGGCCGTCTTCATGTCGCGCCCGGAGTACCGCTGGGGCCCGCCGGTCGCCTCGCCGATCTGCTCGACCAGCAGTTTCTTCAGCCGCTCGACGGCCTCGGGGGTGGCGTTCCACTCCTTCCCGGTGCCCTTGCGGGTGAAGTTGATGTTCGGGTCCGCGGCCGAGTTGTTCACGAAGTCGTTCACCACCGCCGTGATTGCCGCCTCGCCGCCCAGGCGGTCGTACAGCGACTTCCCGCCCTTCTTGGCGGGGGCGCCGGTGGAAGCCGATTTGCCCGACGATTCACAGCCCATCGGGGCCGTCAGGCCAAGGGCAAGCAAGAGGCCGGTCACGATCACGGTGGTCTTCTTCATGGTGGTGTCCTCAGGGGGTTCAAGGCGGCGGAGGTGGACAGCCGCAGGGGGCGGAGAAGATGATGGCGGGAGAAGCGGGGGCCGACGTGGAACCGCTGCGGGAACGGCTCCTCGCCGTCCGAGCCGTTCCGACGATGAACTGACCATCGGCACGCCGGGTCCGGACGCTCCAAACGGGCGCGAGCGCGACCCCACCGACCCGTGCCCTGTGTGGCACGGGGACTGCGGCCGGGGGCGCGAGAAGGCCTCCGCCGCACCGAGTCCGGCGGATTTCAGTTCACACTCGCCATCTCAACCCGGGGCTGTTCAGGGCAACGGGCACGAACTCCCGAACGCGCCCAGCATCAGCGCCAGGTCCAGCGTGTTGATGGTCCCGTTGGCGTCGAAGTCGCCCGGGGCTCCCGGCGTGACCGTCGCGCCGAACACGCTCAGGAACACCGTCAGGTCGCTGGTGTTCACCAGACGGTCGCCGTTCATATCGCCCGGGCACGCCGGCGGGACGCTCTGCGGATCGTCCGGGTTGGTGCTGAGGATCTCCTCGGTCTGGTCGTAGAACCCGTCGTTGTCGCGGTCGATGCCCAGGCGCGTCTCCATCCCCTTCACGACCACGGTGTAGGTGATCTCCTCGAACGGCTGGGCCAGGGCCCGCAGCGCCGCGGAGGTGATCGTCACACTGTGCCGGTCGCTCTGCCACTGGCCCGCGCCGTTGTAGCGCCACCCGCGCGGGATGCCGCCGTCGGCGCTCTTGGCGATGAGCCCCACGGCGTTGCTGTCGGCGAGCGATTCCATCGCGTCGATCAGGCTGATCTGCGAGGGCGCCGCCCCGGCCAGTTGCACCAGGGTGGTCTGCTCGCCCACCGCCGCGTGGACGCCCGTGTCCCAGCAAAAGACGAACGCCTCGACGTCGCGGCGCTGCTGCAGGCCCACCGCGCCGGCGTTGAAGCGGAACACCGTCGACGCCAGGAAGTTCGCGATTGTCTCGAACGTCCCGTCGTGGATGTACCCGAACCCCCGGTTGTTGGTCTGGCCCAGCAGCGTGAACCCGGTCTTCTTGTACATGTTCCGCAGTTGCGGGACCTTCATCGACTGCGTCCCGTTGAACTCCGAACCGGGGATGATCCCGATGTCCGCCCCGCTGGGCTGCGTGTGGCACGCGATGCACGGCAGGGCCCCGACCCCCGTCGACGGGAACGTGTTGAACAGGTTCTGGCCCGTGATCGGGTTCCCGCCGTTGCTGAAGGTCGAAGGCAGGGAGTTGTCGAAGTTCCGGAAAGGCTGCGGCGGGAAGGCCAGGGTGGCGATGTACGCCGCGAACTGGTTGCCCTGCTCGGTGGTCAGGGGCGCGTCCCCTCCCAGGATGCTCACGAACGAGCCGTTGAACGCCGGCACGTCCTCGCGGTCGCCGCGCCAGTGCAGCGGCTCGGTGCCGACGATGCCCTGCAGCGTCTGCGTCACCAGCGGGCCCTTCATCGGGTGCCAGTTCTCGCACGCCCCCGGCGCGCCCACGCACAACTGGTTGAATGTCTTGGGCGCCCCCGAGGGGTTCCCAAGGTCCCACGCCAGGGAGTCCGTCCGCCCGTCCACGTGGCACGAGGCGCACGACGCCTGGCCCAGGCCGCTTGTCAGGTGGGTATCGAACAGGAACTTGCGACCCACGCGGATGACCTGCGGCGTCGGATCGAAGAACGAGAAGCGCGTCAACTCCGAGAGCGTCGGCGTCACCGAAAGAATCGACACGCTGCTCTCGAACCGGTTCAGCACGTACAGACGCTCGCGCGGCCCGTCGAACACGATCCCCGTCGGCCCTTCGCCCACGTCCACGCGACCCAGCCGCGCCCCGCCGGGCGAGATCGCCACCACGTTGTTGCTCCCCATCCCCGTCACGTAGCCCACCGAGCCGTCGGCGTTCCACACGATCCCCCGCGGGTCGCCGATGGACTCCTCACGCTGCGCCTGCGGGATCGAACGCACCGCGTACGTCAGGTGCGGGTTGATGTCCGTGACCGTGGTGGTCCCCGGCGTCGAGGTGTTGAACGTCCCCAGCATCACCCGGATGAACGTCGCCTGCAGGTTCGGCTCGAACCGCGTCAGGTTCATCGCCTCGGTGCCCACCACGGTCACCTCGTGGCCCCCCCCGCCCAGCGGGCGCAGGCCCAGCGCCATGTTGGTGGTCATCAGGCTCCGCGCCGGGGTCTGCACCGCCAGCGTGTTCGCGTCGATCACCACCACGTCGTTGTCGTGCTGGTTCGCCAGCAGCGCCCCGGTCCAGATGCCGTTGTTGTCGTCCCGCAGCGAGCCGTCGGGCATCCGCTTCACGATCAGGCTCACCGCCGGCGGCGTGGGCAGCCCGGGGGCCAGCGGCGGGTTGAAGCCCGTCCCCGCGTTCGGCGGCGGGTTCGGGTCGCCGGGGTACGGGTTCACCGTCGACGACACCGTCCCCGTCTTGATCACCGTCGTCTTGTTGCCCGATTCGAAGATCGCCGCGTACACGCGCTCGCCGTCGGTCGCCAGCGCCCGGGGGTCCTCGCCCATCACGTTGATGGTCGTCGGGGTCGTCGGGGCCGCCGCGTCGTACGCCCACACCTGGTTCGCCGCCGCCACGCTCACGAACGCCCGCGCCGGGGTCCCCGCGAACACCACGTCGTACGGCTCGTCCCCCACGTTCAGCGTCTGCTTGACCGTCATCGACTTCAGATCGACGATGCTCACGCTGTCGGAAATATGGTTCACCACCCACGCTTCCGTCGCCGTCCGGCACCGCACCGACACCGGGTCGAGCCCCACCGGGATCGCCCCCACGAACGACGGCGGGTCGCTGAACAACGAGTACACCAGCAGCCGGTTCTGCGGCGTGCTCAGCACCAGCAGCCGCGTCCCGTCGGGCGTCATCGTCACCGGGTTGGTCTGCGGCGACTCCCAGTTCACAAACGACTGACCCGACGCGCTCACGGCGCTCAGGGCCAGCATCACGGCACACAACAGGCGGTCAGCAGCCAACGTCTTCCTCCTCACCAACTTCGAGCCCCGTCGACCGTTCACCGACCCAAAGGAACAGCGAACACAACGACAGCCGTACCAAGGCGACGCCGCCCGGCCCCTTCCCTTTCGGGTCGGTTTCAGCCGGGGATTCGTCCCCTCCCTAATAGAGCGACACAACCGCCCCGACGCTCACGCATTCTTCGCAATGAACCCACTATTTTCGGGTCCGCCTCAGGCCGTTCGGGAAATGGACATGTCCCGAGAACCATGAAGCCCTCCGCCGACGGGGACGCCGGCCCGCCCCGAATCGTCACCGAGATCCCCTCGCCCTGCCCCACGGACCCCCCGGCCCCCGCCCC
>CAZDYM010000249.1:0-4392 GCA_964509325.1 uncultured Phycisphaeraceae bacterium | reverse complement strand
CGGCCAGCTTCCACCCAGCCAGCCCCCGGCCAGCCCGGCGGCTCCGAAGCCATGAGCGTCGGCGGCTCGGGGGTGCCGCCGACCCTCGCCCACGGTCGGCCCATCGTTTGGAAACTGATCGGTTCGAGCGCGTGGGCCGGTGGGGTGAAAGAGGATGCAGCCGTCGCGGCGCTTGTCCGAGCGTCGTGCACGCGGTATTTTCCGGCCCATTCAGCGCCGGCTGCCACGCCGACCGCTCTGGGGCCGCTACCAATCAAAGACCGATCGAACGGAACGCACCATGACGACCGCTGTCGCCCCCGACGTTCAACGCGAACCCCGATCCGCCCCCGCCGGCGTCGCCGCGCCGGCGGAAGGAGCGATGATCCGAGCCGACGGGCTGACCCGGATGTACGGCGACTTCTACGCCGTCCGCGAGATCAGCTTCTCGATCCCCCGCGGCCAACTGGTGGCGTTCCTGGGCCCGAACGGCGCGGGCAAGAGCACGACCATGAAACTGCTGACCGGGTCGATGGCGGCCACGTCGGGCCGGGCGTTCATCGCCGGCATCGACGTGGCGAGCGACCGCATGGGGGTGGCCCGGCGCGTGGGGTACCTCCCCGAGAACGGCCCGATGTACGCCGAGATGACACCCGCCGCGGTCCTGCGGTTCTTCGGCGAAGCGCGCCGGCTGGGCGGCGCGAAACTGAAGGAGCGCATCGACTTCGTGATCGAGGAATGCCGCCTGGGCGAGGTCATCGGCAAGCCCACCGGGAAGCTGTCCAAGGGCTACCGCCAGCGCGTGGGCATGGCCCAGGCCCTGCTGCACGACCCCGACGTGCTCATCATGGACGAGCCGACCGCGGGGCTCGACCCCAACCAGGTTGAGCACGTCCGCGACCTGCTGCGTGGCCTGTCGAAAACCAAGACCATCCTGCTCAGCACGCACATCCTGCGTGAGGTGCAAGCGATGGCCTCGCGCGTCCTGGTTGTCTCGCAGGGCCGGCTGGTCCACGACGGACCGGTGTCCAGCCTCGGGGCCGACGAAGCCGCCATGGAGAAGAAGTTCCGCCAGCTGACCGGAGAGGGCGCCAAGTCATGAGGCATCAAGTCATGAGGCATCACGGCGTCGAGTGACCCCGGCTCTTTTCCTGCCCGAAGCGCGGCATCCACCAGGCCCGACTTCGGTGGTTCGCACCTCCGCACCTTCCACTTTTCCTTCCCATGCAACCCCACGTCATTCAAGCCATCGTCAAGCGCGAACTCGGCAGCTACTTCTCCAGCCCCACCGGCTACGTGTTCATCACCATCTTCGTGTTCCTGTCCGCGGTGGCGGCGTTCTGGCTCCCCGGCTTTTTCGACCGCAACCTCGCCAACCTCGATCAGCTGAACCGCTGGTTCCCGGTGCTGCTGCTGTTCCTTGCGCCGGCCATCACCATGGGGGCCTGGGCCGAGGAACGCCGAAGCGGCACCGATGAACTCCTGCTCACGCTGCCCGCGCGGGACGTGGAGCTCGTGCTGGGCAAGTACCTCGCCTGCCTGGGCATTTACACCGTCAGCCTGCTGTTCTCGCTCAGCCACCTGGTGGTGCTGTGGTACCTGGGGCGCCCGGACCTCGGGGTGGTGGCCTCGACCTACCTCGGCTACTTCCTCGCCGGCGCGGCCCTGATCGGCGTCGGCCTGGTCGGCTCGGCCGTCACCGGGAACCTCACGCTGGCGTTCATTGTCTCGGCGCTGCTCTGCGGCGGGGTGCTGTCGCTGGGCGGGGTGGCGACGCTGCTGCCGGGAACGATCCTCGAGCGGCTGGCCGGCGCTGTCTCGTTCCAGCAGCGCTTCGAGGACTTCGGCCGCGGCGTGATCACCCTGGAGAACGTCGGATACTTCGTCGCGGTGGCCGCGATCGCGCTGTGGGCCAACACCTTCATCATCAACCGGCGTCACTGGGCGGGTTCGACTTCGGACGGATCGCGCACGCCGCTGGCGTTTGTGCGGGGCGCGGCCCTCATCGTGGCGGGCGGCGCCGCGGTGGTGCTGCTCTCACGCCTGGGCGCCCGCGCCGACGCCACGCAGGAACGCCTGTGGTCGCTGTCGCAAGAGACGCGGGAGCAGGTGAACGCCCTGAACCCGGAGCGGCCAGTGCTCGTCACCGCGTACGTGTCGCCCGAAGTCCCCGCCGCGTACGTTCAGACCCGCACGACCCTGCTGGGCCTGCTGCGGGAGTTGCAGGCGACCAGCGGCGGGCGCGTGGTCACCCGCGTGGTCGACGCCGAACCCTTCACCGAGGCCGCCCGCGAGGCCCAGCGCTCCTTCGGCATCACCGCCCGCCAGGTGCCCCCCAGCCCGGAAGACGCCGAGCCCCGCAACCGCGAGGTCTTCATGGGCCTGGCGTTCACCTGCGGGCCGGAGCAGTTCGTGATCCCGTTCCTTGATAAGGGCCTGTCGGTCGAGTACGAGCTCGCCCGGTCGGTGCGCACCGTCAGCCTCAGCGGTCGCAAGAAGGTCGGCGTGCTGGAGACCGACGCGCAGCTCTTCGGCGAGTTCAACTACCAGACGTTCCAGCCCGGGCGCGACTGGCCCATCGTCGAGGAACTCCGCAAGCAGTACGAGGTTGTCCGCGTGGCCAAGGGTCAGCCCGTGCCCGAGGACATCGCGTTGCTGCTCGCCGCCGCCCCCAGCACGCTCTCGAACGAGGAGCTCGTGCACGTCACGAACCACGTGAAGGCCGGGCGCCCGACGCTGGTTTTCGAGGACCCGCTCGCCCTGATCAACCCGCCGCTGTCCACGAGCGAGGCCCGCGGCAGCATGAACGCCTTCCAGCGCGGCCAGAGCGACGCGCCCAAGGCCGACCTCACGCCGCTCCTGAAGGCCATCGGCATCGTCAGCCCGAAGGACAAGGTGCTGTGGGACTCGTACAACCCACGCCCCCAGTTCGCGGACATCCCGCGTGAGTTCGTGTTCGTGGGCCGCAACAGCGGCACCAAGGACGCGTTCAACCCCGCCGACACCATCACCAGCGGGCTGCAGGAAGTCGTGCTGATGTGCGCCGGGACGGTGGACCTCAGCCCCGAGGCACCGAAGACCACCGTCTTCACCCCGCTGCTGAAGAGCAGCCCTGTCGCGGGGTTCGTGGACTATCCACAGATGCTGCAGCGAACGCCCTTCGGCGTCGCCGGGCTGAACCCCGCCCGCCGCCCCGTGAAGAGCGCGGGCGGGCACACGCTCGCCGCCCGGGTCGAACGCCCCGCCTCGGGAGAGGACAAGGGCGTGAAGGCCGTGTTCGTCGCCGATCTTGACTGCATCAGCGACATGTTCTTCTCGCTCCGCGCCCAGGGGATGCGTGATCTCGAGTTCGACAACGTGACGTTCGTGCTCAACGCCGTGGACTCGCTGGCGGGCGACGAATCGCTTCTGGAGCTGCGGAAGCGGCGCCCGGTGCACCGGACCCTCGAGCGCCTCGACGCGGCGCGGGCCCGCGAGCAGCAGGAGCAGCTCGCGGCCATCAACGCGGCGACGGACAAGGCCGACGCCGAGCTGGAGCGGGCCAAGGCCAGCCTGCAGGCCAAGGTCGAGGAGATCAACACCCGCACCGACCTGGACGAATCGACCAAGCAGATCATGGCCCAGAGCGTCCGCGAGGCCGAGCAGCGCCGCCTGGACGTGCAGACGGTGGCGATCAACGACGCCCGCCAGGCCGAGATCGAGGAAGCCCGCATGCGTGCCAAGGAGCGGATCGACCGGACGCAGATGAACATCCGCGCCGCGGCGGTCGCGCTGCCCCCGGTGCCCGCGCTGCTGCTGGCGGGTTTCGTGTTCGCGAAGCGCCGCCGCGATGAGACGGCGGGGGTGGTGCGTGAACGGCTCCGTTAGCCGTTCGCGGCGCGGCGGCGCCGGGCGTCCGCGCACCGGGCGGCGGAGTGCGGCTCCCCCAGCGCCCGAAACGACCCGGTCTTCCGCCGCTCGTCGCCCTTGAAGTGTGTTTGACACCAGATGCTTGAACCCCGGACCCTGATGGCTCCCGCCCCATGAACGACCTCGCCAAAACCGCCGTCGCCATCGTCCTCGCCGCCGGCCTGGCCGGCGCCGCGTATGTCACCGCGCCCCGCGCCGTCACCGACGCCACCTTCAGCGACCAGGGCGAGGCGTTCTTCCCTGCGTTCACGGACCCGATGGCCGCCAAGAGCCTCGAGGTCATTTCCTACGACGAGCCCACCGCCACCCTGACTCCCTTCAAGGTGCAGTTCGACGGCACGCGGTGGGTCATCCCCTCCCATCACAACTACCCGGCCGACGCCCAGGCCAGCATGTCCGGCGCCGCCTCCGCGCTCATCGGCCTGCGCAAGGACGCCGTCGTCACCGACAAGGCCTCCGAGCACCAGGCCCTGGGCGTGCTCGCACCCGACGACGACAAGGCCC
>CAZDYM010000248.1:0-4415 GCA_964509325.1 uncultured Phycisphaeraceae bacterium | reverse complement strand
ATGCCGGGGAGGGACTCGAACTCCGCGCGGGTGGCGGTGTTGAGATCGATGCCAGCGGAGACTAACGCGGCGGCGGCGGGAGCGCCGGGCCCGGGCCCCGCGGCGGCTGGCGAGACGCCGGCGCGGGAGTGTTCGCGCCCGAACGTCGAGACCAGGCCGAGGCCCCCGGCCAGGACAAGCAGGATCGCGGCGGCGGTCTTGGCGGGACCGGTGGACCAGTCCGGAAAAGTCGGCGCTGGTTGGTGCGGGTGAGCGGGCATGCGGAGACTCGGCTTGCCAGGGGACGCCCGATGCGAGCCCGGAGCGGCTCGCCTGGGTGAAAAGTTCATGAACCCTCGGACAGCCTACTCGATTCTGGGGGTGAAACTCACACAATCGGGGTTCGTTGGTGGTTCTCCAGCGTGAGAAGGGGCGGTCGTTGTCGCCTTCCCGATGGGCCGGGAGCGTGGTCCGCAGGCTCGAATCCACCACTTCGATTTTTTATGGAGGGCACTCAGATGAAGACTCGCATGCAAGGCGCCTTGGTCGGTCTCTCGCTCGCGCTGCTGGTGAACGCCGCCGGCGCCGCCAGCATGTCGTTCAATCAGTACGACTGGCTGGCCGACGGTGGCGGGTACACGGCGTTCAACTCGGAGTGGGGCTACGGCCAGGTGCACTGGTCGACGTCGGACGCGGCGATGTTCGCGCAGGACTCCGAGGGCTACTACGGGTTCCTGCAGGTGTACACCGAGTTGCCCGGCGGCGGGACGAACCACGCCGTGAAGAACGTGCCGATGCGGTTCAGTTCGCCCATCGACCTGGCGGCCCGTGCCGGCGACGGGTTCACGTTCAACCTGGGCATCGCCCGCGGGTCGATGTCGTTGAGCAGCCTGCCCTACAACATCAGCATCACCACCTCGCCCGTGACCACCGCCGAAGCCGGCCCGCGCGGCGGCTTCGGCGCGGTGGGCAGCGTGACCAAGCAGGAGATCCTCGTCGGCGGCGTCGGCTCCGAGCCGGGCGACCCCGACGGCCCCTTCGCCGGCGGCACCGGGCAGACCGAGCCCTCGTTCGCGCAGAACTACGACGGCGAGGGCACCATCACCACGGCGGGCGAACGCGGCGGCGGCGGCACGGGGGTGAAGCGCGCGAAGTCGGTCCTGGGTGACGGCAACGTGGTCAAGGTCAACGAGAAGAAGAACCACTGCGCGCCCGGCTCGGTCACGCGGGGCATCCACGGCCTGAGGGCCATCCACGGCCTCAACCTCACCGACAACGTCCAGCAGACCGTCGACGCCCTGGCGACGAAAATGGGCACAACCGAGGCGAACGGCACCGCCACGATTCAGAAGATCGTCGACGGGAAGAACTCGTACGTCAACGACAAGAGCCTCAACATCACCACCACCCGCTCGACCGACCCGTGCGCCGTCTACGACGCGCTGCGTGCCAACGGCGTGGCGGAGATGATCGTGAAGTGGGGCAAGAACGCCCGCGGCATCAGCATGGGCGCCCACGCCGTCTTCGTCGCCGAGATCGAGAAGACCATGAACGCCGACGGCACGGTGGCTTCGTGGCGGGCCCGCGTGATCGACGACCCGAAGCAGGACGGCGTCGCCGCCGAGAACCGCTCGTACTGGCTCTCCTTTGGCGGTGACAACTCCCTGAAGGGCTACGGCACCGGGGCCGCGCTGATGGGCTTCGTCATCCAGAACGTGATCCCGACGCCCGGCACCGGCACCCTGCTGATGCTGGCGGGCGTGGTGGCGGCCCGTCGCCGGCGCGAGGCGTAAGGCCCGTGCGGATCCGGCCGGTCTCGCTCCGAACTCTTCTCACTTCGACAGGGCCGACGCTTTCCGAGCGTCGGCCCTGTTGTTCTCGCGGGGGTTCGTGCCGGGTTTGTGATGGATCGGAAGTCGAAAAGCCCCGGCATCTGGTGCCGGGGCTTTGGACGGTCGGGGCCGAAAGAGAGAGAGAAAGAGATCGAGGCGTCGCGGGTTACGGGCAGGGGACGCCGAACACGCCGAGGAACTGCGTGAGGTCCTGGGTGTTCACGAACCCGTCGTTGTTGAGGTCGGAGGGGATGTTGGGCCCGCTGGTGCTGAAGGCGCCCAGGAAGATGACCAGGTCGGCGGTGTTGCGCTGGGCGTCGTTGTTGAGGTCGCCGGTGCAGGGGGGGACGGGGGTCTCGTACGCGCCGCGGTCGGCCATGGGGGCGGAGCCGGCCCCGGTGTCGGCGACGGAAGCGATGTTGACGCGGCGCGGGTTGCCGAGGATGTCGACGGTGATCTGCTCCGCGGTGTTGCCGTCCTGGTCCACGTCGGTGATGTCGGCGGAGACCTGGTTGGTGTCCGCGGCGTCGATGGCGGGGCTGGTGAGCTGCAGGCGGCAGTTGTCGTCGGTGGTGCCGATGGTGTTGTCGTTCCCGTCGGGGTCGACGAACTGGGGGTCCACGCCGGCGGTCCCGGGGGCGCCCTGCAGGGTGGTGAAGGACAGGGTGAGCAGCGAGCCCTGCACCGAGGTGGCGTTGATGTTCTTCTCTTGCAGCGAGGTGCCGAACATCGGGTTGTCGGTGTTGCCCCAGGCGATGGAGTTTCGAACGGTCAGGTCGGCCCCGTTGCGGGCGGCGACCCCGCCGTAGGCCCCGTTGGTGAAGTTGGCCGAGAAGGTGCAGTTGCGGATGATGAGGTCGGCGGCCTCGTTGTCGGCGTAGACGGCGCCGCCGTAGGAGAGGTTGCTGTCGGCGTGGTTGCCCGAGAAGAGGCAGTTGACGATCTCGCCCGGCCCGTTGCCGAAGAAGGCGCCGCCGCCGGCGCCCAGGGCCTGGTTGCCGATGAACTCGCAGTTGACGAGGCGCTGGTTGAGGGCGGACTCGGAGGCGAAGCCGCCGCCCTCGCCGTTGTAGCAGTCGTTCTGGTAGAAGAGGCAGTCGGTGAAGGTGGGGATGCCGGCCGAGACGTACACGCCGGCGCCCTTGAACGAGGCCTCGTTGGAGATGAACTTGCATCGGCGGAACTGGGGCGAGCCGCTGATGATGCGGACGCCGCCGCCGACGTGCTGGTTGTTCGCGGAAGGCCCGCTGGCTCGTCCGCGGGCGATGGTGAAGCCGTCGATGAGGGTGTTGAAGCCGGTGCCGTCGGCGACGACGACGTTGTACGAGTTGTCGGTCTGCGACGAGGTGTTGATCGCGCCGCTCATGGCGGTGATGAAGAGTTCGGGGTTGGTCCGCTCGCTCAGCGAGGTCTCGGTGCCCGCGAACCCGCCGTAGAGCTTCACGCCGTCGGGGATGACGAAGGCGGCGTCGCGGTCGGTGCTGGACTGGAAGCGGGTCGGGTAGTAGAAGCCCTGGGCGACCCAGATCTCGCAGTTGGCGCCGCCGACCATCCGCGCGAAGTCGAGGGCGTCGTTGAGGTACTGGTAGGGCTCGGCCCAGGAGTCGCCGTTGTAGGCGCTGAAGGCGGCGTCGCGATCGACGTACTTGCGGACGGGGAAGCCGGCGCCGGGGAGCTTGACGAGCTGGAAGCCGTTGACGACCCCGAGGAACCCGCCGCTGCTTCCGATGGTGACGGTGATGCTCCCGCCGGCGGGGACCGTCTTCGAGTGGACGATGTGCGAGACGCCGAACTGGGAGAAGGCGTTGGCGGAGAGGAACCCGCCGCACTGGATCGTGTCGGGACCCTCGGCGCCGGCGACGGTGACGTCGGTGAAGAACCCGGGGCCGTTGCCGGTGTTGTGGGCGTAGGTGTAGAGGAGGTAGTCCCCGGCCTCGAGGTTGTTGAAGGTGTAGACCAGGTCGGTGCTCGCGTTGGGCATGACCGCCCAGTCGTTGTAGAGCAGGGCGAAGTCGAACAGCATGAGATTGCCGCCCGAGTAGTTCGCGAAGCTCGGCTTGGTGAGCGTGGCGGCGGAGTTCGTGCCGTTGAGGTGCTTCAGCGTGATGCTGGGCCCGGTGAGCGTCCCCGTGGCGTTCCAGGTGCCGGGCTGCTCGGCCGCCCCGCCGTAGGAACTCGGCGGCACCCCCGCGCCGGGGGAGGGCTGCGGGTTGTCGATATCGACGTTGAACGATTGGGCGTGCCCGACGGCACAGGACAGGGCGATCGCGCCCGCGGCGAACAGACGGCGGTTCATGGGGACTTCTCCGAGGTTGGTGTGGGATTGAGCGTTCTCTCGGCGGGCCAACCCGCCACGGTCCCATGCGACGCCGGAGGGCGACGCGGCTAACCGAAAACCTCGCGCACCCGAGTTCCGCGTGCCCGAGGCCGCCTCCGCCCCGCATCGGGGTTCCTAGGGCTCGGATCGCGGCCCGGTGTCCGGGAGCAAGGTTTCGGCGTCGATCGTCCGGGCGGGGGCTGTCAGGGTTTCGATGTAGCCACGCAGAATCGACGCGGCGGCGAGGGCATCGCGGCGCCGCTTCTTCTGCTTGTGGGTCATGCCCG
>CAZDYM010000247.1:0-4427 GCA_964509325.1 uncultured Phycisphaeraceae bacterium | reverse complement strand
GGCGATGGGCGGGGGACAAGCGGTGGCGCGCGGACCCTTGCCCGACGGGGCGTCGCCGGGCGGCGTTCCGAGTGAACCCGACGCGGCCGCGGAACAGGTCGGCGTGTCGGTTGATCCGTCCGTCGGGCGCGGGCTGACCCGGCTGGCGACGCTGCACAGTGAACTGGCCCGCGCCGAACGACGTGCCGCCGACCCGACGCTCGATCCGCCGACGCAGCGCGAGGCGGAGAAGCGTGCGGCGGAACTGCGTCGCGAGGTCGAGGCTTTGGTCGAAGCGGTCTCGAAGGGCGGGGCGGGCGCCACCGGTTCACCGACGGTCGAGGTGGACGGCGAGGCCGGAAGGTAAGCGTTCGGGGCGAACCGGCCCGGCTCAGACGATCAGGTTGATCATCTTCCCCGGCACGACGATCACCTTCTTCACCGGCTTTCCCTCGACGGCGGCGATGACCTTGGCGTCGGCCAGCGCGATCGCCTCGGCGGCTTTGGCGTCGGCCTTGGCGGGGACCATGACCCGCCCGCGCAGTTTGCCGTTGACCTGCACGGGGACTTCGACCTCGTCGTCCACGAGCAACGCCGGGTTGACCGCCGGCCAGGGCTGGGCGACCACGAACCCGTCGCGGTCGGCGGCGCGGCCGGCGCGGGCCCAGAGTTCCTCGGCGATGTGCGGCGTGAAGATCGAGATCACGCACGCCACACGCTCGAGTTGGGCGCGGGACAGGCCGCCCGGCGCGCAGGCGTTCACGAACTCGATGAGCGCGGCGATCCCGGTGTTGAACGAGAGCGATTCGACGGCGTGCTCGACCTTGGACTGGGCGCGGTGCAGGCGCTTCTCGACGGCGGGGTCGGCGGTTTCGGCCAGGCGGGTGGCGCCGGTTTCCTCGTCGACCACCAGCCGCCACAGTTTCTGGAGGAAGCGGAACATCCCGATGATGTCGCGCGGGTTCCAGGGCTTGCTGGCCTCGAGCGGGCCCATGTACATCTCGTAAAGGCGGAAGGTGTCGGCGCCGTACTCGGCGATGACGTCGTCGGGGTTCACGACGTTCTTCAGGCTCTTGGACATCTTGGCGACGATCGGCGTGAGCGTGACGCCGGTCGAACGCTCGACGAACCGGCCCTCGGAGACTTCCTCGGCCTGGTCGTTGGGGCACAGCGACTTATCGGGGCGCTGGTAGGCGAAGGCGGTGATCATGCCCTGGTGGAACAGGCGCCCGAAGGGCTCGGGCGTGCTGACCTCGCCCAGGTCGAAAAGGACCTTGTGCCAGAATCGGGCGTACAGCAGGTGCCCGACGGCGTGCTCCGAGCCGCCCATGTAGAGATCAACCCCGCCGGCGTGGTTCTGACCGTCGGGCTTCTTCGAGACCATCCAGTACCTCTCCGCCTCGCGCGAGACGAAGCGCTGGCTGTTGTTCGCGTCGCAGTAGCGGAGGTAGTACCAAGACGAGCCCGCCGACCCGGGCATGGTGTTGGTTTCGCGCCGGACGGGGGTGTCGGGCGGGAGCAGGGCGGGGTCGACGCCCGCGGCGCCCGCGGTGGTGTTGACCCATGCCGCGGCCTTGGCGAGCAAGGGCTGCGGGTCGTCGCTCTCCACGGGCGAGTAATCGGCGAGTTCGGGAAGCACCACGGGCAGCGCGGCGGGGCTCACCGGGTAGTGGTTGCCGTCCTGGTCGTAGACGATCGGGAACGGCTCGCCCCAGTACCGCTGGCGGCTGAAGGCCCAGTCGCGGAGGCGGTAGTTGACGCGCCGAGAACCGATGCCGCGCGATGCGAGCCACTGGGTCATGCGCCACTTGGCCTGCTCGGTCGGTGTGTCGTCGAACTCGCCAGAGTTGGCGGCGTAGCCATGGCCTGTGTACGGCACCCCGCGCGTGACGTGGTAGGTGCCGCTCTCGAACATGACGCGGAGCGCGGAAGGGTCTGGGAGGTCGAGGTCCTCGATGAAGTCGAGCCACTGCGACTTGACGCTGCCGCGACGCTGGCCGACGGAGCCGGGCAGGCCGGCCTTGACGCCCTCGGCGGCGGCTCTTGTCGCTTTGATGGGGTCGTCGTCGCCGCGGGGCCGGGTGTTCACGGTGTGCAGAGCGGTGTCGAATCCGTCGGGGCGCGCCCCGGTGCTGGTCACGAGGCCTAGGAAGTCGGCGAGGCGGCTGGTCCACTCTTCCGCGCGGGGCTCGAGTTCGCGCGCGTGACGGGCGAAGTACCGCATGGCCATGACCGTCGCGGGGTACACCACGTCGCGGACGGGGAGGTTGAACTGGTGTGCGAAATCAAAGTCGCGCTGGTCGTGGGCCGGGACGGCCATGATCGCGCCGGTGCCGTAGCCCATGAGGACGTAGTCGGCGGTCCAGACGGGGATGGTGCTTCCGGTGGCCGGGTTGACGGCGTCGAGACCGGTATCGACGCCGGTCTTGGCCTTGGTTTCGGCCTGGCGGTCGACATCGGACTTGTTGCGGGCGGATTCGACATAGGCGCGGAGCCTCGCAGCGTCGGTGCGCGGGCCGGGGTTCCGCAGCGCGGCCTCGACCAACGGGTGCTCCGGCGCGACGACCATGTAGGTGGCGCCGAAGATGGTGTCGGGGCGGGTTGTGAAGACTCGGAGCGTCGTCCCCGTGCCGCCCGTCACCTCGAACTCGATCTCGGCGCCCTCCGATCGTCCGATCCATTCCGCCTGCATCGTCTTGGTCGACGGGGGCCAGTCGATCAGGTCGAGGTCTCTCAGCAACCGGTCCGCCATGGCGGTGATGCGGAACATCCACTGGCGCAGCGGCTTGCGGACCACGGGGTGCCCGCCGCGTTCGCTCTTCCCGTCGATGACCTCGTCGTTGGCGAGCACGGTGCCCAGGGCGGGGCACCAGTTGACGGTGGACTCGGCGAGATAGGCGAGGCGGTACGAATCGATGAACGCGCGGCGTTGATCACGGGTGGCGCGGGCCCACTCGACGCCGCCGGGCAGCGTGGCGGGGCCCGCGCCGCGGCCCATCTCGGCTTCGAGTTCGTCGATGCCGCGGGCCCTGCCGGTGCGTGGGTCGATCCACGCGTTGTAGAGCCGGAGGAAGACCCACTGGGTCCACTTGTAGTAATCGGGATCGATGGTGGCGAACTCGCGCGACCAGTCGTAGCAGAAGCCGAAGCGCTTGAGTTGGCGCCGGAAGTTCTCGATGCTGTTCCGCGTGGTGACGGCGGGGTGGACGCCGGTCTGGATGGCGTACTGCTCGGCGGGCAGGCCGAAGGCGTCGTAGCCCATCGGGTGCAGCACGTTGAACCCGCGCGCGCGCTTGTAGCGGCACAGGATGTCGGTGGCGGTGTAGCCCTCCGGGTGCCCGACGTGCAGGCCGGCGCCGCTGGGGTACGGGAACATGTCGAGGCAGTAGAACTTGGGCCGCGAGGGGTCGAAGCCCGCCTGCCCGGGGTTGGGCGCGCGGTAGACGCCGGCGGCGTCCCACGCGGCCTGCCAGCGCGGCTCGATGGTGTTGGCGAAGCCGGCGTCGTAACGGAACTTGGGGGTGGCGTCGGGCATGGGGGGGCAGCGGGGGCGGGGGACCGTGGGCCGGGGACGTGCGCCCAGACGATACCCGGTGCGTGTCCGGACGCCCGTCGGACGGTGAAGCGTCCGCCTTAGCGCCGCGGCCCGGTCCGTTCCATGAGCAGTTTCTTGGCCTCGCCGACGAGGTAGAAACTGCCGGTGATGAGGATGAGGTCGTCGCGGGCGGCGGCGCGCTGGGCGAGCTTCAGGGCCTCTTCGAGGTCGGCGGCGACCTGGCACATCTTGCCCGACTGATCGGCGAAGCGCCGGGCCAGTTCGGCGGGGTCGGCGGCGCGGGTGTTCCCCTTCACCTTGGTGAAGATCACCTTGTCCCCGGTGTGGGCGACCGAGTGCAGCATGCTCTCGATGTCCTTGTCGGCGGCGCAGCCGAAGATCATGATGAGCGAGTCGTACTGCACGTGGGCGCCGATGCTCTTGCTCAGCGCCGACAGGGCGGCGGGGTTGTGGGCCCCGTCGACCATCACCTTGGGCTGCTTCCAGATGAGCTCCATCCGCCCGGGGATGCGGGTCTCTTCGAGCCCGAGGACCACCTTGCTGGGCGGGAGTTCGAAGCCGCGCTCGCTCAGTTTGTCGATGATCGCCAGCACCAGGCCGCAGTTCAGCGCCTGGTGCTCGCCCTTGAGCGGGACGGGGACGTGCTCGTACAGGTTCTTGGGCGTGCTCAGGCCCACGCGGGTGTGCGGGCCGAGCTGGGGGTTGGCCTCGAAGCGGGAGGAGAACTCGATGTCCTTGCCCACCACCTGGAACGGCGCATCGACCGACTCGGCCGTCTCGCGCATCGCCTGCAAGACGGCGGCGTCCTGGTCGAAGGTGAGCGCGGGCACGCCCTTTTTGAAGATGCCGGCCTTCTGGCGGGCGATCTCGGGCAGCGTGTTGCCCAGGAACT
>CAZDYM010000246.1:0-4434 GCA_964509325.1 uncultured Phycisphaeraceae bacterium | reverse complement strand
CCCGGTGCCGGTCGGCCCGGTGGCGGCGCCCGCGGGTCGGGCACCGGCGGCGGCGGAAGGGGCGGGCGAACCCGGGGCGCAGGAAACGGTGGTAGCCATGCGGAGCCTTGCAGGATGAGGTGGATGGGCCGCGATGCCGAACTGCATCAGGAGGGACGTCGGTTCGGAAGAAGTCTATTCACTTTCTAAACGCCGCGAAAGGGCCCCACGCGCGGGCGGGTTTTCGTGGAGAAACGGCGACCGGAGCGGTGGAGCGCCGGACCTCGCCGGCGCGCCGGCGCCGCGTCGGCCGGATCATTTGCGGGCCCAGGTGATCGTTCCGCACCCCGCGCTCGGATCAGTTCGCCGCGGCGTGCTCCGGCGTCTCCGGCTGCTTCCCGGCCCCGCCATGATCCTGCGGCGCCTCCGGCGCGTCGCTTTGCAGACGGTCCAGCACGTTCAAGAGCGCGCCCAGCTTGGCGTGTGACTCTTCCGTCGATCCCGTCGCGTTGAATTCCGCGAGTGCTTCTCGCGCGGCGAACGCCACGGATCGAAACCCATAGCCTGGCGCGGTGGCCTGGAGTCCCTTGCAGAGGGTGCGTGCGGACGTGTGGTCCTTGGCTTCGATGGCCGAACGGAGGCGCCGCGCCGATTCGACGCAGTGCGAGACGAAGAACCGCACCATGCTCGGCTCGGCTTCGACGCTCGCAGCGCCGCCCGCCGCGCCGTCCGGCGGCACGTACGGTCTGCCCGTTTTCAGCGCCTTGGCCATGACCTCATGCACGTCGGGCGCCGCGAGCGGAGCGCTCAGGCAGCCCGCCAGCCCGTTGGCCAGCGCCGCGTTCACCTGCGAACTGTCCGCCGGGAACACCAGCCCCACCACCGGCAGCGTCGGGCTCAGTTCCAGCAGCGCCCCCGCGGCGGCCTCCCACCGGTCGGCGCCCATGGCGAGATCCAGCACTACCGCCGACGCGCCCACGCGCTTCACGCGGTCCATCAGCGCGCCCTGCGACTCGGCGCCCACGGCGTCCAACCCAGTCTGGCGCAGCCGCGCCACCGCCAGCACCCGCTCGACGGCCCGTTCCGAAAGCACCACGACCGAGCCGGCCAGGGGCGTCCTCGTCACGGAGGCACGCCCCTGGGCCAACCCGGTTGATCCGGCGTCCGGGAGGCAGAAGTCGTCGACCTCGATCATCTCGGTGAACGAAACGCCGACTTCGTGCACCCGCCCGCCGATGAATCGACAGAACGCGACTTTGCCGGCACAGGCGCGGTGCGAGCCTTTCAGGTCCGGCAGCCCGACGGTGATCTTCGTCCCCACGTGCAGAAAGCAGGTCAGCAGCAGCCCCACCCCGCCGCAGGAGATGTTCCGCGTGGGAACGAGTACCTTGGCGGTGGAGCCGTCGGGGTACTCGATCTTGACGGGTACCCCGCGCAGCCGGTACTCCAACCTTGGCCACTTTCTCCGGTTCGATCCCTTGCGGGCTTCCGACTGGTCCAGTTCGTCGAGGATGCGCAGTCGCTCCGCGTCGGTGAGGATCAGCCGTGTGCTGCTGTTCATTGTGGGTTCGCTCCGTCGGCGTCACGGCTGACGTGTCCCGCGATTCGGGGTGAAGCATCGTCCACCTGACCGTGGGGGGTTGAGCGAAACGGTCCACAAAAATGGGACAGTTTCGGGTTGATCCCGAAGAGGCTGGTCCGAGGTTGAGTGTCAAGAGGCCCGCGGCGCGGAGCTACGCCGCCTTGACCGAGGCCGCGGATTCGCGGGTGTTTTCGGACGTTGCGTCGCCCGAGCCGCGGCGGGGCCCGGTGTCTGGATCCTTGTCGGCGCTCAGCCTGGTCAGGACGTTGAGCAGGGCGGTCACGCGCCCCATCGAGTCTTCCAGAGATTCGCTCGAATCGAGCGACGTCACCACCTGGCGGGCGGCCTCGGCGACGGACTGGAACCCGTAGCCCCCGGCGATCGACTTGAGCGTGTTGCACTCCTTGCGGACCGTCTTGGCGTCGCCCTTCTGCACGGCGCCGCTGATGGCGGCGCCGGCCTCGTGGGCGGCGGTGAGGAAGAACTGGATGAGGTCGTCCGCTCCCTTCTCGCCGGCGATGGAGCTGACGATGGGCGCGCCGTCGTCGATTTTGTTCATGTTGTTGCGGATCAGGCGCGACAGCAGCGTGTGCATCGCCTCGGCCCGCACCGGCTTCATGATGCAGCCGTGCATGCCCATGTCGATGGCCCGCTGGTTCTCCTTGGGCGAATCATCGCCCGCCAAGCCGACGATGCTGCCCGGGAAGCCGAGGCTCATGAGGGTTTCGACGAGGGCGGCGGGGCCGGGGTCGGGCAGGTTGAGGTCGATCACCGCGGCGACGTAGGGGAGGAGTTTGACCTGGTCGACGGCGGCGCCGGCGTGGTCGACGACGGTGGGGTTCAGGCCGGTCTGCCTGAGGCGGGCGTCGAGGAGTCGGCGCTCGGCCTCGGACGCGGCCACGAGCAGCACGTTCCCTCGCAGCGGCTGCATGGAGGCTCGGACCTCCGGGTCGTCACTGGTGCGCTTGAACTCCGGAGTGGCGAACTCTTCGATGTCGATCTTGTCGCTGAACTGCACGCCGATCTCGTGGATGGTTCCGGCGGCGAGTCGGCAGAAGACCACCTTTCCGATCAGGGTTTTGACGCCGCCGCGGGGCAGGGCGAGGGCCAGACGGCACTCGGTGCCGGTGTGGAGATAGCCCGGGTGGAGCAGGGAGATGCCGCCGGAGGAGAGGTTGCGTCCCAGGACGATGTACCGACCGACGCCGCCGCCGGGGTGGTTGACGCTGAGGGGGATGTCGCGGACGCGGTACTCGAGGCGTGCCGAGCTGCGGCGCGGGCACTTGGCCTTGGTGGCGTCGGCCACGTCGAGTTTCTCGAGCAGGCGGACCCGCTCGGCCTCGGTGATCTGCATCCGCTTGAAGCTGGGTCCGTCCACGCGCACACTCCTCGACGGCGTTGGTGCTGAACAACCACCCCAGTTGGGGAGGTGTCATCGTCCGACGCTCCAAGGCTCTTGATGGCACGGGCCGGACCCGGCCCGGCGCGGCGGGGGCGGATCCGGTCAGCGGTTCTGTGCGGCGCGGTTATGGGTCATTCGGAGATCACGGCGTCCCGTTTGGCGAGGCGCCTGGCGAGGGAAGCGCCGGAGTTGAGCGCGCCCTCCATGTAGCCCACGAACGCGTAGCACGCGTGCTCGCCCGCGAAGTGCAACCTTCCCAGGCCCCTGCGGAGCAGCGGCCCGTGGGCGGTCACCTGCCCCGGCGCGGGGAAGGAGTAGCCCGCCTTGCACCACTGGTCGCCGGGCCAATCCATGAAGCGGGATTCGCCGGCGTGAGCGCTCAGTCCGGGGTAGAGCGAGTCGAGTTCCGCCAGGTAGGCCGTGCGCCGCGCGGCCGGCTCGCGACCGCGGCACGCCTCGGCGGCGCGTCCGCCCGAGAAGGCCACCAGCCCCGCCGAGCCCTTGAGTTCCTGGTTGTCGGTGCCCTCCCAGGTCATGGTGATGTCGCCGTCGGTGAGCGCGTCGGGGCCCAGTTTGGATTCCAGCCAGCGCCGCCCGCCCTTGACCTCCAGCAGGAACTTGACGTTGACGCCCATCTGGGGCGTCAGCGACGCGGGCAGCCCGGGCTTGAACTCGATGCGGTTCCACACGCTCGGGGGCACGGCCAGAATCACGTCGTCGCATTCGAGGGTGCGTCCGTCCGACGCGGTGACCACCGCGCGGTCGCTCTTGATCTCGACGCTCCGGGCGGCGAGGCCGCAGAGCACGCGGTCGTTGCCGATGGCCTGGGCGAGTTTGAGGGCGAGTTGCTGGTTGCCGCCTTCGCAGCGGTAGACCTCGGAGTCGGTCCAGTACTTTTCGAGTCCGCCGCCCTTGATCTGGGCGAGTTGGCCGAGGTACGACTGCCTGTCGGGGTCGACGCCGTTGTCGCCCATGGCCTGGATGGTGAGGGCCTGCTTGGCGAGGTCGGGCACGTCGAGTGTGGCGAAGACGTCGGCGAGGGTTCGGGCGTCGAGGGCCGCGGCGTTGGGGGCGGTCCAGGGCTCGTCGGCGTTGAGCGGGGCGGCGTCGGCGTTCATGACGGCCTGCCCGGCGTCCATGTGCTCGTAGAGCGCCTCGGCCTCGGCATCGCTGAGGAGTTTTCCTCCCAATCGGACCGGGTAGGACACGCCCTGGGCCTCGGTGAGGTCGAGGAACCGGAGGCCGAACTTCTCGGCGTAGGCGACCCAGGTCGGGTGGTTGGAGCCGATGAGTTCGCCTCCGCCCTCCATGGTGTTGCCCTTGACGAGGTCGGAGAAGGAGAGGACGCGCCCGCCGGGCTTGCCTCGGGCTTCAAGGACGGTGACGTCGTAGCCGGCGCTGACCAGTTCGTGGGCGGCGGCGAGGCCGGCGAAGCCCGCGCCGATGACGACGGTGCGCTTGCCCGCTTTGC
>CAZDYM010000245.1:3101-4446 GCA_964509325.1 uncultured Phycisphaeraceae bacterium | reverse complement strand
TTCGGCGGGGCGATGGAGGCGTGCTACCGGTACCACGACATCATGCTGGCGCGGCTGCTGCAGCTGGCCGGGCCGGAGACGACGGTGCTGATCCTGTCGGACCACGGGTTCCAGAGCGGGGAGCTCAGGCCGCGGGTTTTCTTCGACGAGCAGACAGGAAAGAAGATCGGCCCCGGCGGGAACCCGGTGGCGTGGCACCGCCCGCACGGGGTGCTGATCGGGTACGGGCCCGGGATCAAGAAGGGCCAGGCGGTCTACGGGACGTCGCTGCTGGACATCTGTCCGACGGTGCTGACGCTGCTGGGGGTCCCGGTGGGTCAGGACATGGACGGCCACGCGATCCTGCAGATGCTGGAGGACCCGACGCCGCCGGCGACGGTGCCCTCGCACGAGCCGGCGCACCCGGACGACGGGGTGCACCGCGGGGAGATCGTGGACGACCCGTACGCGGCGCACGAGGCGCTGAAGCAGCTCGCGGAGCTCGGGTACATGGAGGCGCCCACCGGGGACCACGAGCAGACGGTGCAGGTGGTCGTGCGCGATCGGAAGCACTCGCTGGCCCAGGTGTACGAATCGGCGGGCCGGCACGACCTGGCCGAGCCGCTGCTGCGCGAGCTGTTCGCGATGGAGCCGACCAACAACGACCGCCGCGCGCGGGTGGTGGCGAATCTGATCGCGCAGGGCAAACTGACCGAGGCGGAGGAGCACCTGAAGGACGCGCCGGACGATCCGGCGATGTCGCCGGTGGCGGCGTCGCTGCGGGTGCACCTCTACTTCGCCAAGGGTCAGTACGAGCCGGCGCGGGACCTGCTCGAGAAACTCAAGTCGCTGGGGGTCCGTCTGCCCATGCTGGACCTGCAGTTGGGCAAGGTCCGGATGCGGCTGGGCGACATGGAAGGGGCGGCGGAGTGCTTCCAGGCGGCGATCGAGAAGGACCCGGACCACGCCGAGGCGCACGACTGCCTCGGGGTCGCGCTGCGGTGCCTGCAACGCGCGGAGGACGCGGTGTTCCACCACATGAAGTCGATCTCGCTGGTGGCGGACCGCGCGGACACGCACATCCACCTGGGGATGAGCCTGGTGCAGTGCAAGCAGATCGACTGGGCGCTGCAGGCGTTCAAGACGGGCGCTTCGCTGGCGCCGGAGAGCCCGTTCCCGCACCGCTGCCTGTACCAGGTGTACAAGCGGGTGCTGCACGACGAGGCCAAGGCGCGGGAGCACATGCTCATCGCGGTGCGGCTGCGGGATGAGATGATGAAGAAGGAACGGGCGCAGTTCGAGTCGCGGGGGAGTTGGATGTGATGTGGGGGGCCGAGCCGGTGGGGCCGAGCCGGTGGGGCTGAGC
>CAZDYM010000245.1:0-3091 GCA_964509325.1 uncultured Phycisphaeraceae bacterium | reverse complement strand
GGGGGGGGGGGGGGGGGGGGGGGGGGGGGGGGGCGGCCAGGGTGGGTGGCGCGACGCGATGACCGGGTGGACGCCTGTTGTTGGGTCTGGCACGGGCCTTGCGTAATGCGGGTCCGTGGCCTCGATCCCCTCTCATCTCGGACGGGTGCCGACGCTGCTGGCGTCGCAGGTGAGCCTGCGCCAGGTGTCGGCGACGAACGTCGATCTGCTGCGGCTTCAGGAGCAGCTCAGCACGCTGAAGCGGGTGAACCGGCCCAGCGACGACCCGGTGGCGGCCACGCTGATCGACCGGCTGAACCGCGAGATCGCCTCGACCGACCAGCGGGAGCGGAACCTGACCCACGCGGGCAGCACGCTGGGGCAGATCGACACGATCATCGGGCAGTTGAACGAGTCGGTGCGCGAGGCCAAGCAGATCGCGTCCTCGCAGATCGGGGTGGGGTCGGACGCGACGACGCGGCGCCAGCAAGCCGGGGTGATCGACTCGATCATTCGGGAAGTGTTCGGGGCGATGAACCGGGACTACGCCGGGGTGCAGTTGTTCGCGGGGTCGAAGACGGCGACGCGCCCGCTCGAAGAGTTCCGCGGCGGGTTCCGGTACCTGGGTGAAGGCGAAGGGCTGACGACGGAACTGGGGGACAGCGCGAACTTCCCGATCACGCTGCCGGCCGATGCGGTGGTGGGGGCGCTGTCGTCGCGGGTGAAGGGGTCGGTCGACCTGAACCCGCGGCTGACGGCGGCGACCAAGGTGTCGGACTTGCGCGGCTACGCGCAAGATCGGACGCTGGGGTCTCTCACGGTGACGATCGACCCCGGGGGCACGCCGGTGAGCGTGGTGGTGGACCTCTCGCAGGCCAAGACGATGGGCGACGTGGCCGACGTGATCGAGTCGGCGATCCGGCAGGCCGACGCGGGGGCGCTGACCGGGGCGTACCCGGCGGGCGTGGACGTGCTGAACACGGGGCTGGGGTTCAACATCAGCGCCGGCTACACCGTGACCTTCAGCGACGGGCCGTCGGGCGCGACGGCGTCGGCGCTTTCGCTCAGCGGGTTCAACTTCACCAGCGCGAACCCCTTCAACACCGATCCGCAGGCGGACCTGAACCCGGTCATCACCGATGAAACGCGGCTGGGGGACCTGCTCCCCGGCGGGGTGAGCCCCACCTTCGGCGGGATCGTGTTCACCGCGGGGGGGCGGAGCGGGACCATCACGACCACCTCGGCGATGACCGTGGGGGAGTTCAAGGAGGCGGTCAAGCGGCTGAACCTCGGGGTACGCGCCGAGATCAACGCGTCGGGCGAGGGGCTGGACATCCTGAACGAGGTGGCGGGGCAGCGGCTGAGCGTGTCGGAATCCACGGCGAACGCGGCGAGTTCGCTGGGGCTGCGTTCGCTCATGACAACGACGGCGACGAGCGTGTTCAACGACGGACGCGGGGTCGAGATCGCCGACGGGGTGATCCACCCGATCACGGGCCTGCCGGACGCGTCGAAGAACGTTGACTTCCGGGTGCGGCTGTCGAACGGGGTGACCTTCGACGTGGACCTGGTGCCGGGGGACATGGCCAGCGTGCAGGGGGTGCTGGACCGGATCAACGCGTCGGCGGCGGGGGCGGGGCTGACGGTGGGGACGGGGCCGGGGCAGTTCATCGCGCGGCTGTCGACCACCGGGAACGGGATTGAACTGAGCGACACGCTGGGCGGGGCGTCGGCGGTGAGTGTGACCAAGCTGAACGGGCGGGCGGCGGAGGACCTCGGGCTGCTGGACGGGGCGGGGACCACGGGCACGCCGGCATCGCTGACCGGAAGCGACCGGACCAGCGTGCGGGTGGACGGCCTGCTGACGACGCTGATCGAACTGCGGGACGCGCTGCAGAACGACGACGTCCGTGGCATCACGTTTGCTGGTTCAAGATTGGAAGACGACCTCGAACGGCTCGCGGCGGCGCAGGCGACGGTCGGTGGTCGGGCCCGGCGCGTCGAGGACGCGTTGGACAAACTCAAGGAAACGGACACGTTGAACAAGGCGGTGAAGAGCCAACTCGAGGACCTGGACGTGATCGAAGCGTCGAGCCGCTTCGCGCTGCTGCAAACGCAGCTGCAGGCGGGGTACTCGGTGACGGCTCGGACGCGTGAACTCTCGCTGATCAACTTCCTCCGCTGAGCGGGGGAGATGTTTCGAGGATCGCTGTTTCGCTTGTTCGGACCCCCCGCGCCGCTCCGGCCGCGAGCGCGGGGAAAGACAGGAAGTCGCCCCGGTATGGAGCCGGGGATGCTTGAGGACGAGTCGGCCGCGGCGAAGGGAAGCACTCCCATGCAAGTGCAGACGGTTCGATTCGGGACCATCGAGATCGCGGAAGATCGCGTGATGACGTTCCCGCGCGGGCTGCTGGGGTTCCAGCAGCACAAGCGGTACTGCCTCCTGCAGCCGAACGACGACGCGTGCTTCTTCTGGCTGCAGTGCCTCGATGACCCGGCGCTGGCGTTCGTGGTGACGGACCCGAACCTGTTCGTGAAGGACTACTCGGTGCCCATCCGGCCCGAGCAGATGGAGGACCTGCGGCTCGAGAAGCTCGAGGACGCGCAGGTGTTCGTGATCGTCAACAAGGTCGGGCAATCCCTCACCGGGAACCTCCAGGGCCCTCTGGTGGTCAACAGCGCGCTGCGGGTGGGCGACCAGTTCGTGCTCGCGGACAAGAAGTGGAGCACGCGCCACGAGTTGATGCTGATCGAGCAGAGGGCCCGGGCCACGGCCTGAGCGCCGGGCGCGGTCGGCGGACGGAACGAGTTTCGAACCCAGCGCGTCGGGCGGAGCGAGCCCGGCGCTTCAGTCGGCCTCCGCGCGGCGTCCTCGCCCCGCGGACGGCCCCCGGATCCAAGGAAGGAGCCGCGTTTCATGCTGGTGCTCTCCAGGCAGCGCGACGAGACGATCATGATCGGCGACGACATCGAGATCACCGTCGTCGACATCAGGGGGGACAAGGTGAGGCTGGGGATCAACGCCCCGGCCCGGGTCGCCGTGCACCGCAAGGAGGTGTACGAGGCGATCCGCAAGGAGAACGAGCAGGCGGCGCGGTCGATGGGCACGGAC
>CAZDYM010000244.1:0-4464 GCA_964509325.1 uncultured Phycisphaeraceae bacterium | reverse complement strand
ACTGATCGGCCCAGGCCGCGCCGACATTGCCGAGACCCCTTGAGCCTCGGCGGAACTCATCGGCGGCGGCGCGGAGCAACGGGGCGACGGTGACGTCCCGCTCCGGACTGAGCCGAGACTTTCGGAGGTTCTCGACGGCTTGGGCGAAGGAGCGCGGGTCCACGGGAGGGATTGCGATCGGCGGATCAACGGAAGGGCTCGGGGTGCTCCGCCGATCCGCGGCGGAGTCGGTGTGGTTCGTGTGTCGCACGCCGGGGACCGGTGGGGTACCGGCTCAGGCACGGGCGTGCGCGACGGCTTCGACGGCGTTCTTGAACATCATCAGGCCGGGGGTGTCGCCTTGTTTGACCTCTTCCGGCAGCGCGGTGGCGAAGGGGTGGTGATGCCACGCGAGGTATCGCTCCGGGTGCGGCATGAGGCCGAAGACGCGGCCGGTGGGGTCGCAGATGCCGGCGATGGCGTTCTGGGAGCCGTTGTCGTTGTCGATGTAGCGGAGGGCGACCTGTCCGGAGGACTCGAGGGCCGCGAGCGTGGCGGGGGTGTCGGTGACGAAGCGGCCCTCGCCGTGGGCGATGGGGAGCGTCATGGCGGGGTGGGCGGCGGCTTTGGCGGCGCCAGAATCCGATGGGCGCCACCGGGAAGCGAGCCCCCTGGTCCAGACGCAAGGGCTTGCTTCGACGGCCTCGACACGGAGCCATCGGTCGATGAAGCGGTTGCCGATGTTGTCGGTGAGGGCGACGGTGAGGGGAGGGGGCAAGGACGAACCACCGGCGGCCCGGCCTGGCAACGCGGCGGCCCCTGGAAGGAGCCCCACCTGCACGAGGACTTGGAAGCCGTTGCACGCGCCGATGATGCACACGCCGCGGTCGACGGCGGCGTGGAGCGGGGCGTAGAGGCGTTCGCGGAGGCGCATGGCGAAGACGCGCCCGGAGGCGACGTCGTCGCCGTAGGAGAACCCGCCGGGGAACCCGATGAGGTCGTACGTCTCGATGGCGGCGGGGTCGGCGATGAGGCGGTCGAGGTGGAGGAGGTCGCACCGCTCGCACCCGGCGAGGGTGAAGGCGCGGACCATCTCGGTATCGCAGTTGGTGCCGGGGGCTCGGATGACGAGGGCGGTGGGCATGGGAGATTCACCGCGGGGGGGGCGGAGGACGCGGAGGGATGCAGAGAGAGAGAGAGAGAGGGGTTGCGCGGGGTTTGGGTTACCAGTTGAGGGTGCCGAGGAAGGCGTGGCGGAGGTCGGCGACGGGGATCTCCAGCCGACGCGTGCCGTGAATCCGATCCGACTCGAGACGCAGCAGGCCCGGGTTGTCGAGGTGCGCGATGCACGAGTTGACGTCGAGTTCGATGCCGCTTTCGCGGGCGATGTCCCTCACGCTTGATTCGTGGCCGTCCCGCACCTGGAGCAGATAGTGCGAACAACCCTCCTTGAAGAGTGCCTCGCCGCCGGTCTCGCCGAGATGGACACGCAGCCCGGCTGACTCGCCGGACGCGATGAGCATCTCGGCCAGAGCGACCAGGAAGCCGCCTTCGGACGCGTCGTGTGCCGCGAGAACGACTCCGGAATGGATCATCTTGCTGACGGCACGGGCGACGGCCGCACGGTCCTTCGGGGTGCGACCCGGTCCGTTGCCGTGCGATCCTTCGTGGAGCCGAACCTGCACGACGCGGCTGTTGGGCACCGGCTTCAGATCCATCGTCACGCACTTCGAAACATCCGGCACGATCCCGATGCCGGTGATCAGGAGCGTTGGCGGGATCTCGATGACGCGGCCGTCGGCGAGGCGGAGTTGGTTGTTCAGCGAGTCTTTGCCGCTGACGAACGGCGTGCGGTAGGCCTTGGCCGCGTCGTAGCAGCCTTCCGCGGCGCGCACGAGTGACGCGAGGTTCTCCGGCTTGGCGCACGAGGGCCAGCAGAAGTTGTCGAGGATGGCGATGCGGTCGGGATCGGCGCCGACGCAGACGAGGTTGCGGACGCACTCATCGACGGCGGCGAGGGCGGCTTCGTAGGGGTCGCCGGCGTTGACGGGGTCGCCGAGGTGCACCGCCATGCCGCAGGCGATGGCGAGGCCCTGCTTGCTGCCGCCCCCCGGGATGGGCTGGATGACCGTGGCGTCGCCGGGGCCGATGCCGCCGGGGCCGACGAGGGGTTTGATGAGGGTGTTGCCGCGGACTTCGTGGTCGTACTGGCGGACGATCCAGCGTTTGCTGGCGATGTTGGGGTGAGAAAGGAGTTGGAGAAGGCGGGTGCGGAGGTCGGGGGCAGGGGAGTTGGGGAGGTGGCCGGCGGCCGGCGGGGCGGAACACGGCACCAGCGAGTCGGGCGCTTCTCCCGCGCTTTCGACCTTGCCGGGGCCCGCTGCGCTCGCGCTCCACACCGCTTCGCGCGTGGGCATCGGGATGCCTTCGTGGAGGAATTGCATCGGCAGGCGACCCACTTCCGTGCCGTGGAAGTTCAGGATGAGTTCGGCGTTGGGGGTGCCGAAGTGGCCGAGGTCGGCGAGGAGGACGCCCTCTTCGTCGCAGATTCTCTGGAGGGCGGGGACGTTCTCGGGTGGCACGGCGAGGATGAAGCGCTCCTGGCTCTCGCTGATCCAGATCTCGTCGTAGCGGAGGCCGGCGTACTTCAGCGGGGCACGATCCAGGTGCACCTCGGCGCCGAGCTTTGAGCCCATCTCCCCCACTGCCGATGAGAAGCCGCCGGCGCCGCAGTCGGTGAGGGCGTGAAACAGGGGTGTTGGGGCTTGGGCAGTGGGCAGTCGGTTTGAGCCCGATGCCTGATGCCCCGTGCCCAGTACCGGGGTCGGGACATAGTCCCGAGCCCGCATGATCGCATCCAGCGTCCGCTTCTCCTCGATGGCGTTGCCGATCTGGACGGCGTGTGAGAACTCGTCGGCGTGGGTGTCGGTGAGTTCGGCGCTGGAGAAGGTGGCGCCGTGGATGCCGTCGCGTCCGGTGCGTCCGCCGAGGGCGATGATGCGGTCGCCGGGCTTGGCGCCGCCGTGGACCATGTCGGCGCGCATGAGGCCGATGCAGCCGCAGAAGACCAACGGGTTTCCGACGTAGCGGTTATCGAAATAGACGGCGCCGTTGACGGTGGGGATGCCCATGCGGTTGCCGTAGTCGCGCACGCCGTCGACCACGCGGGTGAGGACGCGGCGCGGGGGGAGGACGCCCTTGGGGAGGGCGTAGGGCGCGCCCTCGCGGCGGGAGAGCGACGCGGCATCGAACTGGCTCGACGCCTTGACGCCCGGGCGCCTCGAAGCCTGCTCTTCCACCCAGTCGTCCGGGTAGGCGACGCAGAAGACGTCGGTGTTCGCGATGGGCTGGGCGCCCAGGCCGGTGGCGATGACGTCGCGGATGCAGCCGCCGACGCCGGTCGCCGCGCCGCCGTAGGGCTCGATGGCGCTTGGGTGGTTGTGGGTTTCGACCTTGATGCAGACGGCGTGGGTGTCGTCGAAGCGGATGACGCCGGAGTTGTCCTTGAAGACGCTCAGCGTCCAATCGACGCCCTCGGCGATGAGTTCGTGGGTGGCGGCGGCGACGGTGCGTTTCAGGAGGTTGTCGATGGTGACGGAACCGTCGGGGTTGAGGGTGTGTCCGGGGCGGCCGCGAAGCCGGGGCGCGAGGGGCTGGGCACTGGGCGCTGGTGAAGAATGCCCCGCATCCTCCGCTTTGGACTTCTGCCGGGCCTGATGCCCAGTGCCCAGCGCCTCCCGGTACACAACCCTGCTCTTGAGCGTTTTGTGGACGCAGTGCTCGCTCCAGGTCTGCGCGAGCGTTTCGAGTTCGATGTCGGTTGGCTCGCGGCCCAGGGTGCGGTACTCGGCCTGGATCGCCCTCATCTCTTCAAGGCTCAGGAACAGGTGGGCGTCGCGCGAAAGCCTGGTGAGTTGATCGTCGGAGAGATCACGCAGCGGGACGCGGCGGAGGGTCTGGTCGGCGGGCCGCGGGGTCGGGAAGTGCTCCGGCGCGTGCGGGGCGGGGTGGAAGGTTTGGATGGCGGGGTTGAAGAGCAGGCGGCGGGCGACCTCGTCGCACTGCTCGCGGTTGAGGCCCTGGAAGTCGTAGCGGACGCCGGTGAGGGCGCGCACGTCCGGCGCGCCGGCGGCGCGGTGGGTGAGTTCGCGGACGGCTTGTTCGACGGTCTGGGCGGCGGGGTCCATGACGCCGGGCAGCGGCAAGACCTCCACGGTGTGGGCGCCGGGGGCGGGCGGGAGGACGCCGGCGCGGGTGTCGTCGACCACGGGGTTGGTGAGCAGGGCGGAGCGGACCTTCTCGACCTCGGCGGGGCTGAGGTCGGCCTCGATCAGGTAGACGCGCGCGGTCTTGAGCGACGAGGGCTTCAGCCCGAGGCGGGCGGCGTCGGCGGCGACTGCGTCGGCACGCGGGTCCCCCACCGCTTCTCGGGGCCAGACCTCGAAACGGTGCACGCGCGCGGCGTTGGCGCGAGGTCTCCCCGGC
>CAZDYM010000243.1:0-4481 GCA_964509325.1 uncultured Phycisphaeraceae bacterium | reverse complement strand
GGTGGCGCCGAGGGCGAGGGCCCCGCCGGCGTAGAGCATCGTGCCCAGGAAGGGCGAGAACACGCCGCGAACCCCGGTCAGGAAGACGTGCACGCCCATGTAGATGGCGGCCTGGTCGCGCCGGGCGAAGTCGTGGTGCCCGAGTTCCCAGGCGAGCATCCCCCCGCCGGTGGCGATCCCGAGGACGATGCGTGAGAGATAGAGCAGCGGCTCGTTCTTCAGCCAGAACGCGAGGAACATCAGGAGATTCGCCAGCACGAACACCCACGAGTGCCAGGCGCGGAACTTCACGATGTGCAGGCGGTCCAGCAGCGGGGCCCACAACGGGATCACCAGCACCGGGACGATCACCGGCAGCGCCTGCGTCAGCAGCATCGACCCGGTGTAGCCCAGGTCGAAGTGGTCCTTGATGGCGATGATGAACACCGGGATGGCGGCGAGCTGCGGCATGCCCAGCATGAACTGCGCGGCCATGAAGCGCCGGTACATCGGGTCGCTCCGCAGCACCTCGGTCATGGCGGCGAGCGTCGCGGGGCTGCGCTTGTCCTCGCGCATCCCGCGCCGTTCCCCTGCCAGTTGCGCGCCCCGCCCCCGCCAGCGGACTTTGGAGAACACCCGCACTCCCACGGCCCCGAGCAGCACCGCCAGCCCGTACACCGCCGCGAACCCCATCGGGGTGGCGTCCATGGCCCAGCCCATAAGCGCTGCGGTGAGCCCGACGATGAGCGAGGCGAGCAGGGTGACGTGCCCGATGGTTCGGGCGCGCCGTTCTCTCGGGTAGTTCCCGCGCCACAGGTCGGTGCGGGCGGCGATCATGCCGGTGAGAAAGCAGCGGGCCAGCACGCCGCCGACGACGATCAGCCACAGTCCGACGCCGCGGGGCGTCAGGGCCGCGCACGCCATGGCCGCCACGCACAACAGGACCAGCACCTGGAAGACGTTGACGGCGCGGACGCGGTCGCGCCCGTGGATGAGGCGCGTCCACAGCACGGCGGTGAGGTTCGAGACGGCGGGGGCGGCGGTGATGAGCGCGATCACGAAGTCGGACGCGTCGAAGGCCTTGTGGGCGATCACGCCGACGACCCCGCCCTCGACGCACGCCGTGGCCGCCCCGAGCAGCCCGACGGACCACAGCTCCTTCGCGTAGTTGTGGCGGACCATCGCGGGCTGGCTTCGTGGCATCGCGGCGGCCACGGCAACGGCGACCGCTCCGGCCACGCCGCCGTTCACCCCGCCGCGATGTGATGCTCCGATCTCGCGCGTTGCCACGGGCCCAGCCTATGCGGGCCGTACGCCGAGGCGGAGGGGTTACCAGCCGACGGGCTGCGGCGTGAGGCGCGAGGGGCGGTCGAGCATGAAGAAGTACCCGATGTCGCGGTTGAGCTGCCGCGCGTTGCTGTCGTTGGTCACCGTCAGGCGGTTGTCGATCTCGTCGTGCGACATGCTGAGGGTGTCCACGTCGGGGGAGGGGTTCGCGCGGTACTTGCCGGTGCGGCCGCAGCCCCCTGGGGCCAGCAGGCCGACGCACAGCCCGGCGCCGGCGAGAACCGTCACACCGACGCGATACCAACCACGGGACTGAGCCATGCGATCACTCCTGAATCGAACCCGTTGATCCGTCACAAACGCTCCGGGGCACCGCGGCGGTGCCGTTCAACGCCGCTCGGCGGCGCTTGCCCGGCCCGCGTTCGGCACAGGGTTGTACCCGCTCAGGTTCCAGCGCGTCAACCGTGGTGCCGGGGCGAGCCGATCCGGCGGTGGGTGGGACGCGCGCGGCGCGATCCGGTTCCTTCGACCGATTACGTTTTTGGATTGTGTTTGGTGTTCGCCCGCGTCCGTACCATCCCGGCATGTCTGAGCCTGTGCTGCCGAGCCAAGGTCCGCGTGAACAGCCCGAGTCCGAGGCGGCTGCGTCCCAGTCGGAGGTGGGGGGTGCGGCGCAGCATGTGTGGGGTCCGCGGGCGGAGGCGGTGGTGTCGGCGCTGGTGAGGTCGACGCTCGCCGAGCCGCTGACGAGCCATCTCGGCGCGGTGACGCTGCCGAGTCGGCGTGCGGTGGGGGAGTTGGTGGAGTTGGTTCGTGAGGTGATGTTCCCGGGTTTCTTCGGGAAGCGCGGGCTGACGGTGCACAGCCTGCCGGGGCACATGCACCAGTTGGTGGCGCGGATCGCGCATCTGTCCGAGGAGCAGGTGCTGAGCGTGCTGCGGTACACGCAGGACGCGGCCCCCGCGCGCCCGGCGTCGGTTCCGGCTTCCGCGCCGGGCTCGTGCGAGGGTCGGGCCGCGCGGTGCGCGCTGCGGTTCGTCGAGCGGTTGCCGGAACTGCGCCGCTTGCTCGCGCTCGATGTTCGGGCCGCGTTTGAAGGCGACCCGGCCGCGGTGCACACCGACGAGACGATCTTCTGCTACCCCGGGATCGACGCGGTGTTCGCGCACCGGGTGGCCCACTGTTTCTATGCGATGGGGGTGCCGCTGTTGCCGCGGATCATCCAGGAGATGGCCCACTCGCGGACCGGCATCGATATCCACCCCGGGGCCCACATCGGTGAGTCGTTCTTCGTCGACCACGGCGGGGGCACGGTCATCGGGGAAACAACCCGGATCGGGCGGCAGGTGCGCGTGTACCAGGGCGTGACGCTGGGGGCCAAGAGTTTCGATACCGACGACGCCGGGCGGCTGGTGCGTTCGGGGAAGCAGCGTCACCCGACGATCGGCGATCGGGTCACGATCTACGCGGGCGCGGTGATCCTGGGGGGCGACACCGTGATCGGCGACGACTGCGTCATCGGTGGCAGCGTGTTCATCACGCAATCGGTGCCGGCGGGGCACGTGGTGCGGCAGAAGACGCCGGAACTGGTGCTCCGCTCGGCACCCGCGGGGCCCGGGGGCCGGGGCCAGCAGGAGAGGTGGCGCGACCCCGGGGCGGGGATCTGACGAACCCCGGGCCGCCGCGGGGAAATGGGCACGATCGTTGGTCCGACCGTCAACGAGATTTGTTGGCGGGCCGGTGCAACCGGGCGGTGTGGGTGTCGTTACACCAGCCCCGTGCGTCGGCGGCCCGGCCCGGGGGCGTGGGCGCGGACCGTGCGGCGGGCGAGATGGGCGGAAGCCCGGCTCGTCGCCGTTCGGACGCCGACGAGTTCGTTGTTCAACCCCGGAAGTGCCGAGGCCCCCGATGATCAACACCACGCCGTCGCGCCGTGATCCGTCCCGTCGTCAGTTCATCGCCACGACGCTGCTGGCGGGCGGGACGTTCGCGCTGGGCGGGATGGCGGCGGCACGGCTGGCGCGGGCCAACGGCGAGCCCGCGAAGGGGGGCGCGGGCGACGGCTTCCGGCTGCTGATCCTGGGTGGCACCGGGTTCATCGGGCCGCACATGGTCGAGGGCGCGCTGGCCCGGGGCTGGAGGGTCACGATCTTCAACCGCGGGGTGCGCGAGAAGCGGCTCGAGGAGATGGGCCGCGGGCACGCGTGGATCGACAAGGTTGAGGTGCTCTACGGCAACCGCGACCCGGACAAGCGCGCCGACGACACGGACGAGTCCTCGCCGAAGGGGCTCGAATCACTGAGGGGCAAGACGTTCGACGCGGTGATCGACAACTCGTGCTTCTTCCCGCGTCATGCGAGGGCGTCGGCGGAGCTGCTGGCGGGCGCGGGCGTCAAGCGTTACCTGTTCATCTCGACGATCTCGGTGTACGCCGAGAACGACAAGGCCAACCAGGACGAGACCGCGAAGCTGGCGACGATGCCGGACCCGGCCTCGGAGCAGCTGACGAACGAGACCTACGGCGCCCTGAAGGTGCTCGCCGAGCAGGAGGTGGAGAAGGCGCTGCCCGGCAAGAGCGTGCTGGTTCGGCCCGGGTTCATCGTGGGCCCGGGGGACACGACCGACCGGTTCACGTACTGGCCGTGGCGCGCGTGGCACGCGGGGATGGAGGGTCGGCCCAACGAGATGCTGCTGCCCGGTCCCGCCGAGACGCCGATCCAGTTCATCGACGCGCGCGACCTGGCGGACTTCTGCCTGATGGCGGTCGAGCGGGGTCTGACGGGGGCGTTCAACGCGACGGGCCCTTCGGGCACGCTGCGCGCGGGCGACTTCTTCAAGGCTTGCCTTGATTCGAGCCCGACCAAGCCGACGCCGGTGTGGGTTCCGCTGGAGTTCCTGGAGGCGTACACCGAGACGGCGGGCCCGGTGGACCTGACGATCTGGATCCCCGCCAAGGGTGAGACGGCCGGCTTCCACACGCGCGACGTGAGCAAGGCGGTGGGCGCGGGGCTGACGTTCCGCCCGCTCGACGTGACCATCAGGGACACGATGGCGTGGATGAAGACTCGGCCCGAGGAAGCCCAACGGAAACTCCGCGCGGGCATGACGCTGGAGCGCGAGGCGGAGGTGCTCAAGGCGTTCCGGGAGTACGAGGCGCGGAAGAAGGAGCAGAAGGGCGGGTAGCGTCGGCGACGGTTCCGCGTGACGGCGAGCCG
>CAZDYM010000242.1:0-4533 GCA_964509325.1 uncultured Phycisphaeraceae bacterium | reverse complement strand
AACTGCGTCACGCGGTGCCGCTCGATGATGTCCCAGAACCGCGCCCCGGCGCCGGGCCGGCCCTCGACCGCCGGGAAGTTCGGCGCCCCCTCGTACATCAGCGTCGGCACGCGGTTGAGCAGGATGCCGTAGAGCACGTACGAATGCCCCGTCACCCAGCCGATATCCGCCGAGCACCAGAACAGCTGCCCGGTATCGGGCATGAGGTTGAACGTCAGCCGCGCCGTCATCTGGGTGTAGACCAGATAGCCCGCGGTGGTGTGCAGGATGCCCTTGGGCTTGCCCGTCGACCCGCTGGTATACAGCAAAAACAGCATGTCCTCGCTGTCCATCGACTCGCACGGGCACGCGTCGGAGGCGCGATCAACCGCCTCGTGCCACCAGTGCATCACGGTCGCGCCGCGCTTGTCGCCCGTCTTGAACCGCCCGCTTGGCGGCACGTGCGCCGTCCGCTTCAGGCACAGCACGTGGTTCACGATGTGACCCTTGCTCACCAGTTGATCGAGCGCTTCCTCGACGTTCTTCAGCAGCGGCACAACCTCGCCGCGCCGGTACCCGCCGTCGGCGGTGATGATCACCTTCGAAGCCGCGTCGATCACCCGCTCGCTGATCGCGTGCGCCGCGAAACCCCCGAAGATCACGCTGTGCGCCGCGCCGATCCGCGCGCACGCCAGCATCGCGATCGCCAGTTCCGGCGTCATCCCCATGTAGATCGTCACCACGTCGCCCTTCTTCACCCCCATCGCCCGCAGCGCGTTCGCCGCCTTCGACGTCTCGCGCAACAGGTCGCGGTACGTCAGCGTGCGGATCTCCGGCTCCGCGGCGTACCGGCTGCCCTCCACCGCGTGGCTGGTCCGCGGGCCCATCGGCTCGCCCTCCCACACGATCGCGACCTGCTCGCCGTGACCCGCCTGCACGTGCCGGTCGACGCAGTTGTAACACGCGTTGGTCTTCGCGCCGACGAACCACTTCGCGTCCGGCGCGTGCCACTCCAGCACGCTGTCCCACGGCTTGAACCACGCCAGGTTCGCCGCCTCCTTCGCCCAGAACTTCTCCGGCTCCCGAACCGATTCGGCGTGCAGCGAACGGTACTGCTCCATCGAATCAACGTGCCACTTCGTGAACCCCAGCATCCCCGGGGCCTGCGGCTTGAACAGACGGTTCTCGACCAGGAGCGAAGAGATGGTGTCGTCGGACTGGGACATGGCGTTCTCAGGGTTGGACGGCGAAAAGCGACGCGAACGCCCAAGCGTACCGCGCCGCCAAGCCCCCTCGAAAGCCCGAGCCCGACCACGCGCCCATAACGTCACGCCCGGCGCTCGCCCATGCCCACCTGGTCGGTCTGTGGCGACGGCCAGAAAGGGGAAACCGCCGATTCCGCCCGCAAAACTGGATCAACGCCACCCCGATGGCAGTATCTGAGTATGAGTCCTCTCGCCCGGCGGCACAGGCCGGGCCGGACCGAAACCCCGCGTCGGAGCCGTGCCCGAGGGAACCCCCGGCGGAAGCCGGGAAGCACGCCAAGCCCACGCGCAGACTTCCATCGCCTTCCTGATGGAAACACGTCGGCGATCCCAACAGCGCGAAAGCGCTCAGGGTCGCTTGCCTCGATACCTCGGTGTTTTCTCCCCCGCCACCCGCCCCCCGCCCACGCCCCCCGCCCCCCCGCCCACCGTCGTGCGTTCAGACCTCGTGGTCTGCTCTCCTTTGGCCCCCGGCGTTCCACAGACCGCCGGGGGTTTTCGTTCCAGGTCAGTTCGCCGCCACAGCGCGGAGGACACGGCGGAACTCAATAACGTGAACCTTGCGACCTGGCGCGCACGGCTCAGCGGCGCATCACGCGATGCGCCCGAGGTGCGTCGTTCTCATGGTCTCCGCTCTTTCCGAGACGCCGCGGTGAGTTCTTTCAGCGGTGAATCACCCCCGAGGTGAGAAACCTCACCCCACCCCCAGCGTCCCAAGCAGCCGCGACGACAGCACCACCGCCGTCGCGAACAGGAACACCCACGCGCACCACCGGAAACCTGTCGCCTTCCACGTCTGCTTCATCAGCGTTCGGAACCCCGGGCGGCTGATCACGTAGACAAGCGCCACCACCAGGCATCCCACCTGCACCAGCCACGCCGCTTGAATGATGGACTGCTTCATCGGCCCGTTTCTTTCGGCGAGAATCCCCCCCGCGCATGAGCCGCCTCGGGCGACAAACGCGGCACCCGCGCTGTTCCGTCTGGATGCCCCGCGTCCCCGCGCCGGCTGGGAGCCGGCACCGTGCTACACCCCGAACAGCCGGTGCATCGCGATAGCCGCCGCCACCACCGCGTTCAGCGAGTCCACCCCCGCCCGCATCGCGATCCGCACGTGATCATCGGCCGCCGCGAGGGCCGCGGCGCTCAGCCCTTCCCCTTCGGTTCCCACCAGGATCGCCATTCGCTCGGGCGGCGCGCCCCCGTCCAACCCGCGCGCGAACAGGTCGAGATCGACGCTCCCGACGCCCGTCGATAACGCCACCAACCCAAAGCCGCGGCGTTTCAACTCCAGGAGGCCGCCGGGCCAGTCCTCGACGATCCCGAACGGCATCCGCAGCGCCGCGCCCATCGAAACCCGGATCGCTTTCCGGTACAGCGGGTCGGCGCAACCAGGGGACACCAGCACCGCCCTTGCTCCCAGCGCCAGCGCGCTGCGGAAAACTCCTCCCACGTTGTCGTGGTTCGTCAGGTTCTCCAGCACGACGACGCCGGCGCGCTCGTTCTCCGGCGGAAGGATCGATGTCCAATCCGACCCGGCGACGAGCGCCGGTCGTTCCCCCACCGCCAAGCACCCGCGGTGGATGTCGAACCCCACCACCGCGTTCATCACCGCCTGCGGCGCCACCAGCACCTCGGGGGCGTCGGCGCACGCCTGCAGCGCGTCCCGGATCGACTCCAGCGCCACCGGAGTCACCAGCACGCGCCGACACCGCAGCCGCGACGCCGTCAGAAGCGTCCGCACCACCAACCGCCCCTCGGCGATGAACAACCCACGCCGGCCGACCAGGTCCGCCTCGCGAACATCCCGGAACTCGCCGAGACGGGGATCGTCCGCGGATTCGATGGTGGCGATGCGCATGAATGGAACACCCGGCGGCGCGGCGGGTCATCCAACCGCCGGGCGGGGCACGGCCGCCTACTCTACAACCCCCGCGTAACTCGTGACAAACGCGATTCCCTGCTGGTCCCCCACGCCGGCGTAGTTCAACCGCCGAACCCTCTCAGCGCGCAGCACCTTCATCATCGCGACGATGTTCCCGATGCTGCACCACCGCGTCGGGTTCTGTTGCCACGCCATGCTCGACACCAGTTCCTCCGCCTTGCCCTGCTCGACCAGCGCCAACATCTCCTGGTCGTGCGTCAGCACCTTGGTCCGGAAGGCCTCGGCCTCCTTGGTCTCGCCCATGATCGGGACGCGGTCCCCGAAACTCTGGCCCACGTGGCTCAGGTCCGCCGACGCCACCACGAGCGTCCGACCCGGCGCTTCCTCAATCGCCGCCCGAAGCGCCTCGATGAACGGCAGAATCCCCAGCCCGTTCCCGTCGTAGCTCTCCCCGTTGTTCTGGGAAGGGTCGTGCACCAGGATGCCCAGCACCTTCGGGGCCGCCCCGGTCTCCGCGTCGCCGAACACGTGCTGGACCCATGGGATGTGCAGCTCGATCGAGTGCTCCCGCTCGTGGTCGTACCGGTCCTTCAGCAGACGCCGCGCGTTCTCCTCGCCCAGCTTCGACTTCAATAGGCTCAGGAACTCGCCGTCGAGCCTGCACACCCCGAACGGCGACTCGAAGCCCTTGTCGCACGCCGTCACACCCGTGCCCGCCCCGAAGTGGTTCGTCCCGAGGATGACCACTCGGTCCGGCTTGTCCACCACCCGCATCCGCCCGTACACGTGCGCGTAGTTCATCCAGCCGCGCCAGTAATCCAGGTGCGGCGCGATCACCCCCCGGGGCAGACGGTCGAACGACGGGTCCTCCGCCTTCTCCAGCGACTGGCGGATCCACGTGTCCATCGCCTCGCGCAGCTTCTTCGGCCCCAGCGCCCGGCGCTGCTCCTCCGTCGAGCCCTCGCCCAGCTCCTGCCCGGCGAGCATCTCGCCCACCTGCACGCTCGAGCCCGGCGGCAGGTTCTCGCCGCTGTCGAACTCCTCACGCATCTTCTTCAGCATCGCCTCGAACACCGGCCCCTCCAGCAGGCCCGCGTCGTCCAGCTGCGCCACGAACTGCTTCAGCACCCCCTCGTCCAGACCACGCCCCACCGCCTTCACGATCGCAGGAAGGTCGTTCTCCCCGTTCATGTGCGGCAGGACCACCTGGAACTGCGGCACCGCCAGCACCACCCGGTCCGACACCTGCCGGGCGTCCGCGATCCCGAGCAGCACCTGCTCGTTATGCTGCGTCGCGAACCCGCGGATCGGCCGCAACTTCGGGCGCAACTGGTGCGGGGCGCCGGTAAAAGGAGGGACCGGCGCGGACGGCGGCAAGGGTTGCTCTTGGTTCATGGCGATCGA
>CAZDYM010000241.1:0-4571 GCA_964509325.1 uncultured Phycisphaeraceae bacterium | reverse complement strand
GGTGGGGAGCCCGCCTCCGCGCCCGCGCCGAAGGCCGCGCGTCAACCCGGGTCCGGCGCGGGGGCCGCTCCCTCTCCGGATCAAGGCCCGCGGCCCGTCTCGTCGGCGCCGATCCCCGCGGTGGAGCGGACCGAGGACGGCTTCCGCTGCGGCTCCGCCAGGATCACCACGCCGCTGCCCGAGGGCTACCCTGATCCCACCGCGCCGGGCGTCATCGAGATCAAGCGGTACCCCCTGGTCCGGCGCGCCGAGGTGACGGGCAAGGCCGGCGTGAACTCCGGGATGAACGGCGCGTTCTGGCCGCTGTTCCGGCACATCCAGCGGCGTGACATCGAGATGACCTCGCCCGTCGAGATGGACTACAAGGGCCTGACCAGCGACGCCTCGGGTCAGCCCGAGGAGTGGACCATGTCGTTCCTGTACCGGACGCCCGATCTCGGCCCGCTCGGTGAGGATCCGTCCTCGAAGCGTTGGACCGTCCGCGTGAACGACCTGGAACCCATGACCGTCGCGTCCATCGGGTTTCAGGGGCCGTACCGCGTCGAGGTCGTCAAGGTGAACCTGGCACGGCTCGAGGCCTGGCTCGCCGCCCAGCCGGAGTGGGAGCGTGACGGCGAGCCCCGGGCGTTGTTCTACAACGGCCCTGAGCAGTGGGAGAGCCGCAAGTGGGGCGAGGTGCAGGTGCCGGTGAAGCGTGCGGCATCGGCGACCGACCCGCGGACGCCCTGAGCCGCCACGGAGGGAGCACCCATCGCATCGCTGCTGCTCATCCTGGGCGATCAGTTGTCCGAGGCGCTGCCCGCCGTGGGCTCGATCGCGCGGGGCAAGGACACGGTGCTGATGGCCGAGGTGAAGGGTGAATCGACGCACGTCCCGAGCCACAAGCAGCGGACGGTGCTGTTTCTCAGCGCGATGAGGCACTTCGCGAAGGCCCTGGAGAAGGCCGGCCACAAGGTCCGGTACGTGACGCTCGACGACCCCGAGAACACGCAGAGCATTGTCGGTGAACTCGGGCGCGCCGCCGCGGCGTTACGCCCGAGCCGGGTCGTCCTCACCCGGCCGGGTGAGCACCGGCTGCGGCTGGGCATCGAGGACTGGGCCGGGCAGAGCGGGGTCCCGCTGGAGATGCACGAGGACACCTCGTTCCTGACGACCCGGGCGCAGTTCCAAGCATGGGCCGGCGGGCGCCGGGCCCTGACGATGGAGTACTTCTACCGCGAGCAGCGCCGGCGCCTGGGCGCGCTCATGGAAGACGACGGCACTCCCGCCGGCGGCGCGTGGAACTACGACGCCGACAATCGGCTCGCCTTCAAGGGCGACCCGCTGCTTCCTCACCCGCGCCGTTTCGCGCCCGACCGGATCACCCGCGGGGTGATCGCCCTGGTCGAGCGCGAACTGCCGGGTCTGCCCGGGCGGGTCGAGCGCTTCGACTGGCCCGTGACGGCGTCGGACGCGCGGGCCGCGTGGGAGGACTTCCTCCGCACCCGCCTATGCGGCTTCGGCCCTTATGAAGACGCCATGTGGACCGGCCAGCCCTGGGTGTATCACGCGCAGATCTCGCCGGCGATGAACCTCAAGTTGATCGACCCGCGCGACATGCTGAACGACGTGCTCGCCCTCGCGCCGGGAGGGGCGGGAAAGGCGGGCGAGGCCCCGTTGCAGTCCGTCGAGGGCTTCGTGCGCCAGATCATCGGGTGGCGCGAGTTCATCCGCGGCGTGTACGAGTTCGAGGGCCCCGGTTACGAGGGCCGCAACACCCTCGGGCACGCCGGCAATCTGCCCGAGTTCTACTGGACCGGGGAGACCGACATGAACTGCATGCGCCACTGCATCGGCCAGGTGCTCGACCACGGCTACGCGCACCACATCCAGCGCCTCATGGTCACCGGCAACTTCGCGCTCATCGCGGGCGTGCACCCGAAACGGGTCAGTGATTGGTACCTTGGGATGTTCGTGGACGGCGTCGACTGGGTCACGCTGCCCAACACCCTGGGCATGAGCCAGCACGCCGACGGCGGCGTCGTCGGCACGAAGCCCTACGCCGCCAGCGCCAACTACATCGGCAAGATGTCCAACTACTGCAAGGGCTGCCGGTACGACCCTCGGCAGCGCACCGGCGAGAGCGCCTGCCCCTTCAACACCCTCTATTGGGACTTTATGATCCGCCACAAGCAGCGATTCGCGAGGAACCAGCGCATGAGCATGATGGTGAAGAACGTCGAACGACTCTCCAAGCCCGAGATTACCCAGATCACCAAAGACGGCGCGCGCCTCAAGCAGAAGTTCGGCGTCGAGTAGGCACGCTTTCCTCTGTCGGGCTCTCGCCTGTCCTTGTCCGCGAACCCCACGATCCTTGCGTTCGATCCCCGCGTGTTATCCTCCGCGAGTCCCGCGTCTCCGCGGTGAACCACCATGAACATCGTCTGGCTCCACCGCGATCTCCGCGTCGCCGACAACCCCGCCCTCTTCCACGCGGCCAAGCCCGGCGCCGGCGTCGTGGCCGTCTTTCAGGCGTGCCCCGACGAGTGGCGCGCCCACGACGACGCCGCGGTGAAGATCGACTTCTGGCTCCGCAACCTCGCGGAACTGTCGAGGTCCCTCGCGGCCAGGAACATCGCGCTGCGGTTCCGCACGGTGCGGCGGAAGGACGTCGTCAAAGACCTCGTCGCGCTGGCGCGGGAGCTCGGGGCGAGCCAGCTGCACTACAACATTGAGTACGAGATCAACGAGGCCGCGCGGAACGCCGAGGCCGCCGCCGCTCTGGAGAAAGCGGGCGTCAAGGTCGTGGCTCACCACGCCCAGAGCACGATACCGCCCGGGGACGTCCGCACCGGCGACGGGCGGTTCTACACCGTGTACTCGCCCTTCAAGCGCGCCTGCTACAGGCTCTTCGAGGAGCGAGGGATCGCCCTCACCCCCGACCCGCGCACGCAGCCCGAGATGATCGGCGCGCCCGACCCCATCCCCGCCGCCATCGACGGCTTCGGATCACCCGTCGACGCCCGGCACTGGCCCGCGGGCGAGGCGTGGGCCCGGCGCCGTCTCGGTCAGTTCATCGAGCGCCGCCTCGCCGACTACAAGCGGGACCGCGACACGCCGAGCCTCGACGCCACCAGCATGCTCTCGCCGCACCTGGCCGCGGGGGTTCTCTCGCCGCGGCAATGCATCCTTCCCGCGCTCGAAGCCAACAAGGGCAAGTACGACGGCGGGAATGAGGGGGCGGCCCACTGGATCAGCGAGGTGGTGTGGCGTGACTTCTACCGGCATGTGCTCGTGGGATTCCCGCGCGTCTGCATGGGCCGGGCCTTCAAGCCCGCGACGGAGCGCATCGTGTGGAACGATGACGAGGCGGCCTTCAACGCCTGGTGCGAGGGACGCACCGGCGTCCCGATCGTCGACGCCGCCATGCGCCAACTCAAGGGCCTGGGCTGGATGCACAACCGCCTCCGCATGGTCGCCGCCATGTACCTCACCAAGGACCTGTTCATCGACTGGCGACGGGGCGAACGGCACTTCATGCGTCACCTCGTCGACGGCGATCTGGCCAGCAACAACGGCGGCTGGCAGTGGTCGGCCTCCACGGGCACCGACGCCGCCCCGTACTTCCGGATCTTCAACCCCCACAGCCAGAGCGAGAAGTGCGACCCCGACGGCGCGTTCATTCGGCGGTGGGTCCCGGAACTCGCGGGGCTCGACGCGAAGAGCATCCACGATCCCTCGGCGATCCCCGCTCTGCTGCGTGGACAACTCGACTACCCCAGCAGGCCCATCGCCGATCACGCCGAGGCTCGGGACCGCGTGATGAAGGCGTTCCAGAAGCTGGGGTGAGCAGCGCCGGTGTTTCTCCGACCGATCCGCGGGCGCGAGCCCGGGGCCGCCCCGCGGAGCCGCTCGGACGCCCGACGCGCGGGGCGTGACGGCGCGGAGGCCCGGGCTCGCGCGGAGGGTTCGGGTGTTCGGCGCGTTCAGCGCGTTCAGCGCCGATCAACGCTCCACGCGCGTCATCGAGATCGTCTCGTGCTTCTTGACGCCTTGTTCCTCGCCCTCGAGAACAGCCTCCGGTTTCACCGCGCGTCGCGTCTGGGTCCTCACGGAGCGGATCTTCCGCGCGTCGTCGTGATCCGGATTGTGGAACGTCGCCGTCATCACCCCGACGTCGGCGGACGAGGACTCCAGCGGGAACACCGTCGGCGGGTGCCGCCCAGCCGGCGAGACCAGCAGCGCCACGTTCCCGTCCTTCGCCGCCGTGATCCGCGCGTGCTCGAAGAAAACGCAACGCCCGCCCACCACCATCTTCGCCGAGCCGGCCATGAACCCGCCTTCGTCATCGGTCCAAAGCTCCTCCCAGGTGCCCCCGTCGTGCACGCCCTTCCAGTGCCCGGCGATGAACGCGACCGGCGCGAGCGGCGCGTCCGCCCGTGCCGCGGCCCTCGGCGGATCGGTCCGCGCGGCGCTCGACGTACACGACCACGCGCCGCAGGCGAGCACGATCGATCCGGCGAACAGGCTCAAACGGTTCATCGGTCCTCGGTTCCTGGCCGGCGGCGTCACGCGGCAACGGTTGGTCATCG
>CAZDYM010000240.1:0-4584 GCA_964509325.1 uncultured Phycisphaeraceae bacterium | reverse complement strand
CCGCCGCCGCCGCCGCCGTAGCCACCGCGCCCGCCGCCGCCGCCGCCCTCACGCGGGCGGGCTTCGTTGACGGTGAGGTCGCGGCCGCCGACGTTGGAGCCGTGGATGGCGGCGATGGCCTTCTTGGCGTCCTCGTCATTGGCGAACTCGACGAAGCCGAAGCCGCGGGGGCGGCCGGTTTCGCGGTCCATCACGAGGGCGACGGAGGTGACTTCGCCGTGGGCGCTGAAGATCTCCTGGAGTTCGGCTTCCGTGGTCTTGAACGAGAGATTCCCGACGTACAGTTTCATCTGCGATGCCTGCCTTGTGCCCGAAGAAAGTGAGAAATGACCGTGCCTAGCCTCGGGCGAAGGAGAGCGTCGGGAACTCAGGGACCGCGCCCCTCGTCGGGCGCCTATCGAAGAGAACGCTGGGATGATAGCCGGTTGCTGGGTTTGGGGCGATTGGTCCTTCCAGAATCCGAACACGGCGCCGGCGCTCAGACCTGAAGCCCCGGGAGTGGAGCGGTTTCATTCGAGAATGTTCGCCGGCTTGGGGGTCGAATCGGTGATCTTCTCCTTCTTGATCGGGGCGGCGGGGTCCGGGTCGGCGCACGAGAGCAAGACCTGCTGGTCATCGACGCGGAACTGGGCGTGGACGGGGCGTCCCCAGACCACGCGGAGGTTGCGCAGCACCTCGCCCGCCTTGGCGAGGTCGACGTCCAGCCCGTTCCACTGGTGGGCGAGGTACAGCTCGCCCCGGTTGAGGTAGTTGGCGTCGACGACGTAAATGAACGGCTGGCCCATGTTCGTGATGCGGTAGAGCAGGGCCTGCTTGACCTGCTTGAAATCGCGCGAGACCGGGCGGACCTGCCCGGTCTGCGGGTCGCGCCGGTAGCGGTACATGCGGTGCCGCTCGACGAACTCCTCGGTGAGGAACTCGTCGACGAAGTTGACGTCGTTGTAGATGCGCCGGACCTCGAAGATTTTCTCGCGGCCCTTCATCGACTTGTCGTCGAAGCGGTCCTTGGCGCCGAGGGTCTCGGTGCGTTCCCAGGCGGGTCCGTGCTGACCCTTGTTCCAGCGCCGCTCGATGTCCTTGAACATCTCGACGCCGATCTTGTAGGGGTTGAACCCGCCCGGCGGCATGTGGACGACGCCCGAGTGCTGCTCGGCGTAATCGACGATCTCGCTGGCCTCCAGGAAGTGCTCGGTCATCAGTTTCGAGTGCCAGTACGTCGCCCAGCCCTCGTTCATGATCTTGGTCATCGCCTGCGGGGCGAAGTAGTAGGATTCGTCGCGGATGATCGAGAGGATGTCCTGCTGCCAGTCCTCCAGCGGGGCGTGGTGCATCAGGAACCACAGGACGTCCCGCATCGGCTTCTGCGGCAGGCGGCCCTTGGCGGCCTTGCGCTCGGCGTCGAACTTCCGCTTCTCCTCCTCCATGACCCTGCGCGGGTTCACGAACGGGTCCATGTACTCCTTGGCGGGGAGCCTGGAGGGGACGAACCCGCGCCCGCCGCGGGCCGCTCCCGCCGACAGTTCCTGCTGCTCGGCCTCGGGCCCGTGCCCGGTGAACACCGAGTAGGGGTCGATCAGGTGTTCGAGGCTGAGGCACACGTCGAGAAAGCGCTCCACGCCTTCCTGCCCGTGCCGCTCGATGTGGCGCTGCACGCGCGTGGCGTGGTTGGCCATCGTGTTCATCATCTTGCGGTCGGTCTTGCTGAACCAGGCGTTGTGCTTGAAGAAATCGGCGTGCCCGTACACGTGCGCCATGACGAGCTTCTGATCGGTCACGCTGTTGGACTCCTGCAGGTAGGCGTAGCAGGGGTCGTTGTTGATGACCATCTCGTAGATGCGCCCCAGGCCGTAGGCGTCGCGCTTGCTGAGGGACTCGAACTCCATGCCCCATCTCCAGTGGGGGTAGCGGACGGGGAACCCGCCGTACGCCGCGATCTGGTTCATGGTCCGGAAGTCGAGGACCTCGAAGACGACCTCGTGGAAGTCGAGGCCGAGTTCGACGGCCTTGGCCTTGATGCGGTCCATGTGCTCGCGGAGTTCGCGGGGCAGGTCGGTGTTGGTCCTGCGGTGCAGCATGGGGAAGGGTATTGCCGCGGGGCCCGCCCGCGCCCCGCCGGGCTCACAGGCGCTCGGTCGCGAGGCTGGCCAGGCTGGACCGCTCGCTCCGCGCCAGCGTCACGTGCCCGACCACGCCGGCGCCCTTCATCTTCTCCACGGCGTAGGTCAGGCCGTTGGAGGAAGCGTCGAGGTAGGGGTGGTCGATCTGCTCGATGTCGCCGGTGAAGACGATCTTGGTGCCCTCGCCGACGCGGCTGACGATCGTCTTGACCTCGTGCGGGCTGAGGTTCTGGGCCTCGTCGACGATCATGAACTGGTGGGGGATCGAGCGCCCGCGGATGTAGGTGAGCGGCTCGAGGACGAGCCGTCCATCGGCGATGAACTTCTGGATGCGCTGCTCGGCGGTGTGGCTTTCGGCGTGCTGGTTCGGGGCCCCGCGGGTGCTGAGCAGGTACGACAGGTTGTCGAAGATGGGCTGCATCCAGGCGGTGAGTTTCTCGTCCTTGTCGCCCGGGAGGAAGCCGATGTCGCGGCCCATGGGCATGATGGGGCGGGCCACCAGCAGCTTCTCGTACCGACCGTCGGTGAAGACCTTGGCCATGCCCGCGGCGACGGCGAGCAGCGTCTTGCCCGTGCCCGCGGCGCCGATCAGCGTCACCATCCGCACTTCATCGTCCAGCAGCAGGTCGAGGGCCATGGTCTGCTGCACGTTGCGGGCCATGATGCCGAAGGTGGGCTTGCGCGGCTGCGTCACGGGGATGACGTGGCTGGTGTCGGCGAGGCGTCGGGCCAGGCCGGTGTGCCCCTCCTCGACGCTGTCGATCAGCACGACGTACTGGTTGGGCTGGATGTGGGCGGCGGGGTCGAAGCCCGCGGACCCGCCCGAGGCGGAGGGCGCGTCGGCTGGATCGAGCGCCTGTCCGTCGTCGGTGACGCCGGGGACGTGGGGCTCGTTCGGGTCGCGCAGGGAGTCGGCGAGCGCGGGGCCCAGGCGGTCCAGCGCCAGCATCCGCTCCGAATAGAGCTCGTCGATCAACGCCCCGTCGGCGCGGAGGGTGACGTAGCCCCCGTACAGCTCGTCGACGTTGACCTTCTGGTTCTCAAAGTCCTCGGCGCGGATGCCGAGGGCGTCGGCCTTGATGCGGGCGTTGATGTCCTTCGACACGAAGACCGCCGGCTCGCCGCGCTGCCCGAGGTTCCACGCCACCGCGATGATGCGGTGGTCCGGGGTGTCCTCGGTGAGGGCAGGGGGCATGTCCTGGTGCGCGATGACGACCCGGAGCGTGCCGGTGGGCCCGAGCGGTCGGGCGTCCTCGGCGGCGGCTTCCTCGTCGAGCCGCCCGTCGCGCTCCTCCGAAAGGGCCCCGAGGTTGACGCCCTCGGTCAGGTCACCGGAATCGCGGAGGCGGTCGAGGTACCGGATGCACTCGCGGGCGTTGCGTCCGATCTCGGAGTTGACCCCCTTGAACTTGTCCAACTCCTCCAGAACCGTGAAGGGGATGACGACGTTGTTCTCCTGGAAGACGAACAGGCTCTTGGGGTTGTGGAGCAGGACGTTGGTGTCAAGCACGTACGTCTTGATGGCCCGCTCCGAGCCGGTGAGCGCGAGCGGGCGGGCGCCGGCGGACGGCTTGCCCGCGGCCTTTCGGGACGACGAAGCGTGCTTGGGTTTTCCGGTGGGGGCGGGCGTGGCGCGCAGGCTCCGAGTCGGTTGCTGGACGGTGCCCGCAAGCGTATCGCGGGTCGGACCGGGTGTCCCCTTGGTTCTGGATTCGATCGGCATCAGCCGCATGCCGAGGCTTTCCGGGGTTCCCCGAGCCTCATGCCCCGGGTTCCCCGGGCCCGTGCGCGGTGCGGAGGGCCCGATCGGCTGGGTGAGGGGCCCGAAAGCGACGGCGTGGGAACTCTTCAAGAGGCGCTCCTTGCCTGCGGTTCTCTCTCGATCCACCCCTTCTCTTCGCCCGAGAATGCAGCGGGCTTGAGGCGGGTTCACCAAACGGCGGCACGGCCCGATCCTCGGGCCGCTGAGATGTTCGATCTCTGAGCATATCGGCTGCGGCCCGATCGAGCGATCACCGATTTCGGACCCGGGGGCCTGAACTTAGTCCGGGACGCGATTCCCGCGCGGGCCGCGACAGCGCCGAACTTCTCGGTTTTTTCATCGAGACGGCCTTGCGGGTTGTCGCCGGCTCGTGTAGCCCGGCCCAGGCGGCGTCGTGGAGGCGCCCCGCCGCACGCGCCCGCTAATCGCCCTCATCCGATGACGGCGCCGGGAGCGGGATGAGGTCCCGCATCGTGATGGGCGACTCGAACACGTCCGCCCTGCGTGCGTGCTCGACGGTGTGCGGGCCCGAGCGTGTGCGGACCAGCGCGGTCAGCACCCCGCCGGTGCTCAGCGCGGCGCCGAGGTCGCGCGCCAGTGATCGGATGTACGTGCCCCGCCCGCAGGTGATGTCGATCGTGAGCATCGGCCACCGGTACGCGACGATCTCGATGGCCTCGACGCGGACGGGCTTGGGGGCCAGGC
>CAZDYM010000239.1:0-4593 GCA_964509325.1 uncultured Phycisphaeraceae bacterium | reverse complement strand
CGGGCAAGCCGGTCGCGCTGGCGCGGGCGATGGACATCCCCCGGTCGGCGGCGAACTTCCGGTTCTTCGCGGAGTGGTGCGCGGCCTTTGAGGCGCGGGGGCCGGAGGTGTTTCACACCGAGGCGCCGATGCCGGCGCCCCCGGGGAGCGGAGCGAGCGGCGGCGTGGTCGCGGGGCGTGCGGTGAACAGCGTGTACCGCGGCCCGCTCGGGGTGGTGGGGCTGATCTCGCCGTGGAACCTGCCCCTGTATCTGCTGAGTTGGAAGATCGCGCCGGCGCTGGCGTCCGGGAACACGTGCGTGTGCAAGCCGTCGGAGTTGACGCCGACGACGGCGTTCATGCTGTCGAAGATCAGCATCGAGGCGGGGCTGCCGCCCGGGGTGCTGAATGTCGTGCACGGGCTGGGCTCTGCGTGCGGGGCGGCGCTGGTGGCGCACCCGCTGGTGAAGGCGGTCAGTTTCACCGGGGGCACGGCGACGGGGGCGGCGATCGCGGCGTCGGCGGGGCCGATGTTCAAGAAGCTCTCGCTGGAACTCGGCGGCAAGAACGCCACCATCGTGCTGGACGACGTGGACGTGGAGTGGGCGGCGGCGCAGGCGGCGCGGGCGGGGTTCTCGAACCAGGGCCAGATCTGCCTGTGCGGGTCGCGGGTGCTGGTCGCCGAGCGGCTGTACGGGGCCTTCCGCGATGCGTTCGTGGCCCGTGCCGAGGCGCTGAAGTCCGGCGACCCGCTCGAAGAATCGACGCAGCAGGGCGCGCTTGTCAGCGCGGCGCACCTGCGGAAGGTCGTGTCGTACGTCGAGCTCGCGAGGGCCGAGGGCGGTCGCGTGCTCTGCGGCGGGGTGAGGCCGGAGGGACTGCCGGCGCGGTGCGCCTCGGGGTTCTTCCTCCGCCCGACCGTGATCGAGGGCCTTTCGCCCGCGTGCCGCACGCAGCGCGAGGAGATCTTCGGTCCGGTTGTGACGCTCGCGTCTTTCAAGGACGACGATCACGCGGTCGCGCTCGCCAACGACAGCCCGTACGGCCTGTCGGCGAGCGTGTGGAGCGCCGACGCGGCGCGGGGGCGGCGTGTCGCGGAGCGTCTTGAGGTGGGCACGGCGTGGGTGAACTGCTGGCTTCTCCGCGATCTCCGCGTGCCCTTCGGGGGGATGAAGCAGTCGGGCGTGGGTCGCGAAGGGGGCGAGGAGGCGATGCGGTTCTTCACGGAGTCACGGACCGTGTGCGTGGCGGGGGCTTGAAGGGGGGCGGGGTGGCGATCGCTGCGCGGGTGATTGCGTGTCTCTCGGCAACCGGCTTTCTGTCTGATTCCCGTCGGTGCGTTCTTGAGCGGCCTTTGCCCGGCGGTATGGTGATCTCGCGTCCCGTTCGTGTCGAAGGAGAGACCCCGTGCAAACCCGATCGATCATCCCCGTTCTGTTGCTTGGCGCCGTGCTCGATGGGACCGGCGGGCGTGCCGGCGCGGGGCCGTTGGCGGTCACGCAGGTGAACTCGCTCACCCTGCCCGGGAGCGCCGTCGATCAGAACGGTCAGCCGTTCACCGTCAGCGGGATGTCCGGCGTTGTCCGCTTCATGAACGGCATCTTCGCGGCGGTCATGGACAACTCGAACAAGATCGTCCGCTTCAGTCTCGCGGTCGATCCTGTCACCGGCGCGGTCTCGGCGCCCGCTCTGGTCACGGGGCTTTCCCTGGACCTTTCGCGAGACTTCGAGGGGATCGCGCTCACCCCCTCGGGCTTCGGCAACTCGGCCGTCCTGCTCAGCGATGAGGGCGTGGCCGGCTCGGCGGCGCCGGAGGTCACGGGCTGGGAACTGGCGGCGGGCAGTCTCGCGGGCCCGGCGCTCGTCACGCCGAGCATCTACGGCGCGATCCGACCCAACTTCGGGTTCGAGTCCCTGACCTCGGGGGTTGGGCGGTTCGGGCATCCGGAGGTGTGGACCGCCAACGAGGAGGCGCTGACGACCGACGGCGCGGCGTCTTCGCAGAGCGCGGGCACCACGGTCCGCCTGCTGCGCATCGTGAACGGGCAGGTCTCTCAGCAGTTCGCGTATGCATGCGACCCGTGGCACGGCTCGCCGGTGAGCGGGGCGCGGAGCGGGCTGTCGGACCTGTGTCTGCTGCCGGACGGTCGGATGCTCGCTTTGGAACGATCGTTCGCGTTCAGCGCGTCGGGGTTCTTCCGCACGCGGGTCTATCTTGTGGACGTCAGCGCGGCGTCGGACGTGAGCGAGTTGGCGTCGCTGAGCGGCGGGGGGTTCACGGCGGCGTCGAAGACGCTGCTGTTCTCGGGGTTCCTTCAGAACGTCGAAGGGCTGTGCGTGGGGCCCTCGCTGGTTGCGCCGGGCGAGTATGCCCTGATCGGGATCACCGACGACGCCGACCCGTTCAGCAACAACACGGTGTACGCGTGGAGGCTGAGCGGGGTGGGGTCCACGCCGTGCTTGGGGGACGTGAACCAGGACGGGGTGCGGAACACGGCGGACCTGACCGGGTTCCTGGGGGCGTTCGGCTCGAGCGGCGCGCCGGGGTTCCGGGCCGCGGATTTGGTGCCGGACGGGGTGGTGAACACGGCGGACCTGGTGTTCTTCCTTGGTCGGTTCGGGGTGGCGTGCCCGTGAGCGTGTTCGAGCGCGGGGACCGCGGTGGACGCGGTCGAAGACCGGGTGCCGGGAGGACAGGCCGCGCGGCGTTGGGTGGTGAAACGGGGTATCCTCGAACCCGAAGAACGCGCTCGGCATCTGCCGGGGTGGTCTGGTTCATGGAGACGCGCGCCCGATGTCCGTTGCTCAAAGTGACATGGCCATTGACCTGCGGTCGGTGGCGAAGACCTACGGCGGGTTCCTGGGGATGGGCAGGCGTGTCCACGCGCTGCGGGGCATCGACGTGAAGGTCGGTCGCGGCGAGGTGTTCGGCCTGCTCGGGCCCAACGGCGCCGGCAAGTCCACCCTGGTGAAGATCCTGATGACGGTGATCCGTCCCACGGCGTGCGCGGGGCACATGCTCGGGGCGGCGGTGGGGACCAAGGCCGCGCTGCGCCGGGTGGGGTATCTGCCGGAGCACCACAAGTTCCCGGACTACTTGACGGGGTCGCAGGTGCTGGACTATTTCGCGGCGCTGTCGGACGTGCCGCGCACCGAGCGGAAGAAGCGGGCGGGGGAACTGCTGGACCTGGTGGGGATCTCGCGCTGGAAGGACCACCGGGTGCGCGGGTACAGCAAGGGGATGCGGCAGCGGCTGGGCGTCGCCAACGCGCTGATGAACGACCCCGAGGTGGTGCTGCTGGACGAACCGACCGACGGCGTCGACCCGGTGGGGCGGCGCGATATCCGCACCATCCTGCAGGAGATGAAGCGGCGCGGGAAGACGGTCGTGCTGAACTCGCACCTGCTGAGCGAACTGGAGATGGTGTGCGACCGGGTGGCGATCCTCGTGCAGGGGGTGGTGGTGAGCCAGGGGACCATCGACGAGTTGACGGTGGCGCAGCAGCGGTACGAGATCGACGTGGAAGTGCCGGAAGGCAGTGACGCGCGGGCGGCCATCTGGGACGCGCCGGGCGGCATGATGATCGGCCCTTACCCCATCAGCGCCGATGAGATCGGCAAGCCGAGCTTGCTGGAGCGGATCGAGTTCTCGGGTCAGACGATGCGGATTCCGTGTACCGAGGCGGCGCGGGTGCAGCCGATCATCGATGCCCTGCGGGCCAAAGGGACTGTCATCCGCGCGGTCAGGCCGGTGCGGCCCTCGCTGGAGGACCTGTTCATGCAGGCCGTGACCGATCCGAACACGGGCGAGGTGCTCAAGCCCGGGGCGGCGGAGGACGCCGCGGCTCTGGGCGCGGGGAGCCGGCGGGCCGGCGGCGATGCGAAGGGAGCCCGGTGATGCGACAGACCTGGGCGGTGTTCGTCGACGCGTACCGCGAGCTGAACGCCAAGAAGTTGTTCTGGATCACCATGGCGATCTCGGCGCTGGTGGTGGTGGCCTTCGCGTGCGTGTCGCTGACGCCCAAGGGCGTCAAGGTCCTGGTGTGGGAGATCGACGCCCCGTTCCTGAACTCGAACCTGCTCCCGAACTCGGTGTTCTACAAGCAGATGTTCCAGTCGCTGGGCATCGAGTTCTGGCTGACGTGGGCGGCGACGATCATCGGGCTGATCGCCACGTGCTCGATGATCCCGGACTTCGTGCAGGGGGGTTCGGTCGAGTTGTCGCTGTCGAAGCCGATCTCGCGGACGCGGCTGCTGCTGACGAAGTACGCGGCGGGGCTGTTGTTCACGCTGCTGCAGGTGCTGGTGTTCTCGACGGCGTCGTTCCTGGTGATCGGTCTGCGGGGCGATGAGTGGAACCCGCGGGTGTTCCTGGCGGTTCCGATCGTGACGCTGGCGTACTCGTACCTGTTCAGCGTGTGCGCGCTGGTGGGGCTGGTGACGCGTTCGGCGATCTTCGCGCTGATCGCGGTGATGATCTTTTGGCTGGGCGTTTTCGCGACCGACACGGTGGAGCGGGCGGTGATGCTGCCGCTGCGGGTGCAGAACGAGATCAAGGTGGAGCGGCTGAAGGCGGAGCGCGCCCGCGTCGAGACGCCCGCCGACGCGCCCGAC
>CAZDYM010000238.1:0-4624 GCA_964509325.1 uncultured Phycisphaeraceae bacterium | reverse complement strand
GCGATGAACAGCCCGTCGTTCAGGTCGGCGCTGGGGTTGACGACCACGATGTCCGAGACGAGCAACGCCGTGCCCGGCAGGGTGATCGAGTGCAGCGAGGTGCTCCCGCTGACGATGCTGGCGGGGTTCACGCTGAAGGCTCCCGAAGCGACCACGCGGATGTTGGTCGCGGTGGTCTGCACGGTGTCATCGGGGAACTTGAAGCCGCCGACGAGGGATTCGACGGTGCCGTTGACGGTGAGTTTGGAGGTTCCGGAGCCGGTGCCCACGAGGACGTTGCCGGTGTTGATGTTGGTGAGGTTGGTGCCGCCGACGGTTTGCCAGGGGGTGAAGGGGCTGAGGATTTCGGGGGGGATGCCGGTGATCTGGCCCCAGTGGACGGAGGTGACGGCGTCGGCGACATCGGCGGTGACGGCGCGCCGGGCCAGAGTGGCGAAGGGCGCGGCGGTGAGTTCCTGGCGCGGGGAGAGGGTGGTGAAGTTCGCCGCTCCCGGGGGGCTGACGGCGACCTCGGCCCAGACCTGCTCGTTGTCGCGGAACACCGAGAGCGGCGGGGTGATGGGGGCGGTGAATCGTCCGCCGGTGATCTGGACGCCCATCGCGGCGGAGGTCCCGAGCACGCCGACGGGGCCGAAGTCGTTGGTGGGGACGTCGAAGAAGGTGAGGCGGACGTCGCGCACGCCGGTGACGGGCGCGCCGTTCTCGGTGACGAACCCCTGGTAGGTGAACTCGGTGGAGAAGGGGACCGCGCCGCCGGTGCCGAAGGCGATGGACCAGCCTTGGGCGATGGTGCCGCTGAACCCGGGGGAGTTGTCGCGGACGTAGAGCGACCAGACGCCGGTGAAGGGCTCGCCCGAGAAGGCGAGGAAGGAGGTCTGGTACGGGAGGGTGGGCGCGGGGGCCGGGAGCTCGATCGGCGCGGGGATGACGGTGGGGCGGAAGACTTGGGGAAGGTTGGGCGTGTCGGTGAGGTTGTCGCCGACGAAGAGCTGGCCGTTCTCGGAGAAGCGGATGTCGGCGTTGACGGCGGCGCCCGGGGCGCCGGCCATCAGCTGGACCTTGGTGCCCGAGGGCGAGACCAGCAGGACGGTGAGTTCGGCGAGGTCCGGGTGGGTGACGCCGCGGAGCGTGACGTTCATGCCCTGGATGGTGCCGGCGTCGGTGACGTTGATGGTGCTGGGGTAGAGAGAGGCGTTGGCGTTGTCGTTGATGGTGATGGGGGTGCTGTTGACGCCGCCGGGGGCGGCGAGGGCCGCGCCGCTTCCCAGGGCCGCGAGGACAAAGGTGAGCATCGCAACAACGGGCCGGCGGTGATGGGTGGGCATGGCGGGTCCTCGTGGGGGCGGTTCGGGTCGAGTCGGTTGTGAGGTTGAATGTCCGCCTTGGCGTGCCGGCATGCAACGGCCGGGTGGGGCGAATCGGAAAGTTTGCGTGGGAGGGGTCGGCGGCTCTCCCGAGCGGAGGCCGAACCGGGGGCGGTCTCGTGGTGCCGGGGGTCCGCCGGGCCCCCGCGCGGGCCGATAGGATTGGTCATGCATACTCCCCTGAAAGGCACGGCACCGGTGGGCGGTTCGAGGTCCGGAGACGCCGCCGGCGGTTTCGCCGACAAGGTGCGGATGCAGCACCGCCTGTTCGCCGAGTTGTCGTCGATGTTCGGGAACGAGGTGCCGCTGTACGACAAGTCGCTGCTGGTGAACCGCGAGTGCAACAAGACGGTGTGCGACCTGATCGCGCGGCTGCACCCGGGGTTCTCGGTGAGCGTGGAGCAGATCGACCGGACCAGCGGCGAGCGGCACGGGGCCATCCGCATCGGGCGGCCCGATGAGTACCGCTGGATCGGGCGGTTCTTCGCGCAGTTCGCGATGGAGCCGCACAACTTCTACGACATGACCAACGTCGGGAGCAAGAGCCAGCCGATCATCGCGACGGCGTTCCGCTCGGTGGTGAACCCGGAGCACCGGGTGTTCACGTCGCTGCTGATGACGGACTATTTCGACCCCGGCACGCGGGCCCGGATCGAGGCCCGGCTGGCGCAGCGGTCGGTGTTCTCCGACCGGGCCAAGCGGTTGATCGAGCGGGCCGAGACGCAGGGCGGGCTGGCGTGGGACGACGCCGAGGAACTGATCCGCGAAGGCACGACGCGGATCTTCAAGTGGACCGGGCGGGCGTTCGACCACGGGCTGTACCAGGACCTGTCGAAGGCGGGCTTCAAGATCGCGGCGGATATCGCGTGCTTCGAGCGCCACCACCTCAACCACCTCACGCCCAATACGTTCTGCATGGACCTCTACACCGGGGCGATGAAGTTCTGCCTGGGGGAACTGCCCGAGGCGGAGTACCGGGCCCGCGCCGAGCGCGCCCTGACCCGCTTCAGCGTTCAGTGCGACAAGGACATGGTCCGCCTGCTGTTCCGGCACCTCACCACCGAGCAGATCGACGCGTACGGGCGCGGCGGCGCCGGCCCGGCGGACATCGCCGCGATGGTCGGCGGGCTGATCGACCGCCTCCGGCGGCCCGACCTGCAGCTTTCGACGCTGAACCACTCCGGGTTCAAGGATTTCACCGAAGGGCCCAGCGAGGACACGCCGGTGCTGCTGCGCCAGGACGCGTACAAGGCGCTGACGGAGAAGGTGGTGTTCACGGAGCCCGACGGGAGCGCCGTCGAGGCGGTTCACACCGCCCGTTTCGGCGAGATCGAGCAGCGCTTCTACGCTACCACGTCGGCGGGCAGGAAACTGTACGACGAGTGCCTGGCGGCCGCCGAGGCCCAGCGCGAGAAGGACCCGGGGCTGGTCAAGCGGGACTTCGAGGCGTACGAGCGGTCGTACGCCGCCGCGTTCGCGCCGTTCCCCAAGACGCTCCCCGAGCTGCTGCGCGCGGGGCTGGTGTACGGTCGGTACTTCGCGACCGAGAAGGGGATCGCGGCCCGCGGGTCGATCACCACGACCGACGTTCACGAACTGGTCCGACAGGGCTTCGTCCGCGTCGAGGGGCTGCGGTACGAGGACTTCCTGCCCGTGAGCGCCGCCGGCATCTTCGCTTCGAACCTCAACCAGTACGGCACGAAGTCCACGGCGTCGGTCAAGCCGACGTACACGCAGGCCATGCTGGAGGACATCCTGGGCAAGCGGATCGTCGACGCCGACGCGGTGTACGCCGGGATGCAGGCGCAGTCGATCCTGGCGACCTACGGGGCGCTGGGGCTGACCGGCCAGGTTCCGGCGGAAACGATGGCGTCGCTGCGGCGTGCGGCGGACGCCGCCGAGAAGGCCGGCGTGAGCGTCGAGCGCGACATGCCGGTGCGCGGCGCGGTGACGGCGGGGGTGGAGCGGCCTGAGGGCCGGAACGGCGCGTGATGGGGGACCATCAGGCCCGCGTCGAGGCCGATTCCGACATCGCGATGAGTTCGCGGAGGGTCAGCGAGCCGAGGGCGTCGGCGACGGCGGCGTCGAGGCGCTGGTTCAGCAACTGCAAGGCGGCGTGCCCGGTGCCGGGGGCGACGGCGGGCTGAGCGCGGTCGGCGTGGCCGTTGCGGTGCGGGTCGGGAACCGCGCGGAGGGTGGTAGGGGTGTGCCCGTTCTCCGATTCGTCGGAGGGCTCGTCGCGTTCGAGGGCGTCGATGACTTCGTGGACGCGGATGTGCTCGGGCCCGCGGCTGAGGCGGTAGCCGCCGCCCGCGCCGACCTTCGAGACGAGGATCTGCGCCGAGCGCAGGCTCAGCAGGACGGATTCAAGGAACTTCGGAGGGAGGCGCTCGGCCTCGGCGATCTCGCGTGATTGCAGGTACACGCCGCCGATGGGCGTCTTGGCGCCCGTCCGGTGGGCATGGATGTGGTGGCTGGCGAGGTGGACCGCCGCTTTGAGGCCGTACTCGCTCCGCTTGCTCATCCGCATGGCTGCGCCTTCGACGAGGATCATGACTGTTGTTCCGATTCGGGTGGCTCGGGTTGCAGGGTTGTGGGTGTCGCGCACCGAAGTTGGGGCGCGGGGCCCTCGGCACGGTCCGGAGGGTTTGGTTGCCTTCCGATGAGGGGGGTTCCGCGGATTTTGCTGTGGGGGGTGGGCTGATCTCGGGGCGCCGGCGTGCCAGATTCGGGCGGCGCGGGCGGATCGAATCGGTGCGCGCGGCATCGCGCGGCGGGCGTGCGTGCCCGCCGACAAACCCCGACGACGCCCCGCTATCTGATCACACGGACGTCGATGGGGATGGTTTCCGGCGGGTTGTCGGAGAGTTTTTGCAGGGCTTCGCCCTCGGCGGTCCATTGGAACGCGGCGTCGACCACGGGGCGGTCCACGTCGGCCACGCCGGAGGTACTGAGCACGATGACGTTGTCGACTTTCCCGGACCGGAGGAACATCACGCGGATGACCGGGGCGCGGGCGCCGGAGGTGATCTGGGTGTACTTGCTGAACTTGGGGCGCACCGTCTTGATGGTGAGGCCCTTGGCCACCAGCGGCTGACCCCAGCGTTCGAGATTGACAGCGCGGCGGATGGCGGCGGCGAGGGACTCGCGGTCGGAGAGCACGCCGCGGCCCTCGCGCCCGGTGCCTCCGGCGTGCGGCGTGCCCGGCGCGGGGGCCGAGGAAGTGGGGGGCGAAGAAGCGGGCGGCGAAGAAGCGGGGG
>CAZDYM010000237.1:0-4641 GCA_964509325.1 uncultured Phycisphaeraceae bacterium | reverse complement strand
CTCTATTGCCGGGCCGGTTGCGAAAGCGACCGGCCCTTTGGTTTTCAGCCTACCTTCAAGCTTGGGCCGCCGAGAAACCTCGGCGGCGTCTTTGCTTCTTGGCCCGCGGTCCGGAAGGATCGCGAGAGCCACCCCTCGTGGGCCAGGTCTCTGCCGCTCGGCATGTCGATCACCGGCTCGTTCGGGTCCGATCGACTCGTCACCAGACGCGAGCCCTCCAACGCGAGCCTCTTCTTCGACAGCCTCCGGACCACTCTCTGCACCGGCGCCGTCAGCCGCGGCGGCTGACCTGCTCACGCCGGTCAGCGAGCGCACGCGGGATGGACGATGTCGGCTCCTTAGTCGGGTTCGAGTTCCTGTTCGACGGCTTCCAACTCGAGACGTAGCTTGGCGAGCAGCCTGGTCTTGGCCTGGTAGACCGAGTCACGGCTGAGCCCGAGCGATGCAGCCACGGCTTCCGGGGACTGTCCACGGATGACGACCGCTTCAAAGGCTTGAAATGTCCGGTTGTCGCCGTAGTGCTCGCGGAGTCTGGTCACCGCGGCGTCGAGCACGGTCTGCTTCCATGCGGCGTCCCAGTCCGACGCATCGGCGGTTGACTCGTCCGGCGCGCGCGGCCCGCTGGCCTTTGCCGGATCTTTCGCACTCCGGCGGAGGCGGCTGCGGACCGCGTTGGCCACGCACGCCATGAGGTATGCCCGGAAGCGTCCCCGCGAAGGCTCGTACACAAACTGCGGCTGGACGGCGAAGAAGCCGCTGACGATGTCCTGAACCAGTTCGTCGATGTCCTCGCGGCGGACGCCGCGGGCGCGGGCGAATCGCACGATGATCGGGCTGTACAGCGCGTAGAACTCGTCCCAGGCGATCTCTCGGGCCGTGCCGTCCGCCTTGAGCCGCTGGAGGAGTGTCGCCCGCGTTTCCATGATCGGATGGTACGCTCCTTCGGCATCGCGTCCGTGTCAGAGGTCTCTCGTCCGTGCGTACATAGGGCGGAAACCCAAGGAGTCTAGCGTGCGACCCGACAAGTCCAACCAGCCCGATCACCGCTTGCATCGCATCGTCGACGCGGTCCTTGATCTTCCCGAGGCGGAACGAGAACAGGCGATCGTCGCGCTCTGCGGCGGAGATCCAAGACTCGAAGCGTCGGCCCGCCGAGCGATTACCCCGGGCGAGCAGGCGGACTTCGAACGCGAGATCGCCTCGATGACGCAAGCGGCGACGTCGATGTCGGGCCCGGGTGCCGCGGACGCCCGTGTCGGCCCGTACCACCTGCTCGAGCGGCTCGGTGAAGGTGCCTTCGGTGAGGTTTACGTCGCCGAGCAGACGGAGCCTGTTCGACGAAAGGTCGCGGTCAAGGTGCTCAAAGCGGGCATGGGGTCGCGCCAGATCATCGCCCGCTTCGAGGCCGAGCGGCAGGCGCTTGCGATCATGGATCACCCGAGCATCGCCAAGATCTACGACGCGGGTGAGACGGCGCTCGGGCTCCCGTACTTCGTGATGGAACTGGTGCGCGGCCAGCCCATCACGGCGTACTGCAACGAGCACCGCCTGAGCCTGCGCGACCGGCTCGCCTTGATGATCCCCGTGTGCGACGCGATCCAGCACGCCCACCAGCGCGGGATCATCCACCGCGACATCAAGCCCAGCAACGTGCTGGTCACGGTGCTCGACGGCAAGCCGATCCCGAAGGTCATCGACTTCGGGATCGCCAAGGCCCTGGGGCCCACGCTGACGGACGCGACGATCTACACACAGTTCCGCCAATTCATCGGCACGCCTGCTTACATGAGCCCCGAGCAGATGGCGCTCTCGGCGGTTGATGTGGATACCCGCAGCGACGTGTACTCGCTGGGCGCGCTGCTTTATGAGCTGGTGACCGGCTCGCCGCCGCTTGATGCGGAGACGATCCTCAAGGCGGGGCTCGACGAACTCCGCCGCGTCGTTCGCGAGACGGACCCGCCGACGCCGAGCAGCCGCGTGAGCAGCCGTGACGCCCGGTCGCGGACCGCGCTCGCCGCGGCCATGCGGACGCCCGCGGATCGGCTGACCAGCCAGTTGCGGGGCGAGGTGGACTGGATCGTGACCAAGGCCACGGAGCGGGATCGATCGCGGCGCTACCAGTCGCCGCGGGAGTTGGCGAGCGATGTCGAGGCGTACCTAGCAGGAGCGGCGGTCAAGGCCGGTCCGAGGAGCCGTGTGTACCTGGCCCGCAAGTTCGCCCGCAAGCACGGCGTGCCGCTCGCGATCGGTGGGGCGCTGGTTCTGGGCCTTGTCGCGACGGCGGTGGGCACGAGCATCGGTCTCGCACGCGAGGCCGCGGCGCGGGCCGATGCCGTTCGGAACGAGCGGATCGCCCGTGAGAGTGAGAAAGCAGCCCAACAGAGCGCTGCCGAGGCCCAAGCCGAGCGGCTCCGAGCGGAGCAGAACGCCCGTGACGCCAGCGATGCGCTCCAGATGCTGACGGGAGTCATCGCCGCCGCCGACCCGGCCCACGTGGGGGGCAAGAAGGACATGACCGTCGGGGAGATGCTCGACCGGCTTGTGGAAAGGCTCGATCAGTCCGAGGCGGGCGCGGCACCGCCGATCCAGCCGCGTGTGATGCTGCGGCTGAGATCGGACGCCGCGGGCGTATACTACTGGCAAGGTCGCGTCGAGGAAGGCAAGGTGCAGGCCGCGAAGAGCCTCGCGATGGCGGAGTCGCTCTATGGGCCCGATTCGCTCGAAGTGAGCAAGGCGATCACACTGGTCGTGAGCGGCCACATTTTCGGGCGGACTGCTCCGGAAGAAGGAGAGCGCTTGGCGCGGCGACGCATAGCGATTCTCGCGATGCACGGTCAGTCTGACGCGCTTGAGTATCTCGATGCGCTGCACGGTCTGAACCTCGTCCTCCAGTTGCAGGGGCGCTTCGTGGAAGCCGGGGAGACGTGCCGGAACCTGATCGATCGATACGAGGCCATGGAGAATGCGCCGGTCGTATGGCACGCCACTGCGCACGCCGATCTGGCTCTGAGTGAACTGGCTCGCGGCCGAGCTGGCGCCGGGCTCTCGCAGATACAACACTGCATTGAGATCTACGAGTCGAAGCTCGACGAGGAAGCGCAACGGCGGTACATCTCTCGCCCGTACGCGACGCTGGCGAGTGTGCTTCTCGCTCTCGGGCGTCTGGATGATGCGGAGCGGGCCGCCCGAACGTCGATGGCGATCAGCGATGCACTCCGCGGGCCCGATCACCCGTACCCTCATCGTGAACGCCGAGTGTTCATTGAGGTTCTGACGATGCGGGGCCTGACCAACGAAGCGCGTTCCATGCTCGAGCGGCATGATCGTGCGATTTCCGCCTCCGGCGGGCAGCCCGGGCTGGCCGAGCTTGCGCTGCGGGCGGCACTCTTGCGACGCGAAGGTCAGCACGAAGATGCGTTGGCACTCTGGCAGCGTGCGCGGGATGCTCTCATGGCCACTCGCGCTGCGCAACCGGGCATCGCACCAGCGGCCTCCAACATCGGCCCCGCCGAGATCGCGGAGGGCTTCGCGGAGAGGCTGGGCGTTCTGACCGACCTGGGGCGTCCCCGCGACGGGCTCGCTGAGGCGGAAGCGGCCTTCGCCGACGCACGGGCGTTCTTCGCGGCTTCGGGCGACGACACGCCGACCAACTGGCGGCTGCGTCGATTCGCCGCCGAACTGCTCCGGGCGTACGAGGCGCTCGGCGACGAGCCCGGCCGCGAGGCAGCGCGCCAGTTGCGCGACCGTTACCCGGACTTGAAGCCCGCGCCCGGGTTCAAGCCGACGCTCACGTCGCCATAACACGTCGAACAGCCACGCTGAGAGGGTCGGGACCGTCGAAGGCCCAAGCGCCGCCATCGAGGAACGGAAGGTCACGTTCGAGGTGTTGAGATCGGGCTTCGAAGGGGCATCGGGCCTGTTCTCCGAGGTGAACGGCAGCATCGACGGGCGGCCCGAGGTCTCCGGGGGAGCGAACGCATTCGTGGAGGTGCCACGAGCGACTGCAACGCGGGTTTTCTCGCCCGGAGGGCTGTCAGACCTGTGGGGGTCGCGCGTACATGGGGTGGGGATGTCCCCCTGAGTGGACCGCCCCTGACCAGGAACCTCGCCATGCGCCAATGCACCAGTCTCTTCGTCATCGTCTTCGCCGCGACGGGCAGTTCGATCGCCGCCACGGCCCATGCCTCGGTCATGGTCGAGTCCTCAAGGCGGACCACATGGGCCTTGGCCGGCACGACCGATGACGGGGGTGGAATCGACACGGACACCAGCACGGCGCTGGGGCCGCTCGTCCTCACGTCGAGCATGGGGCCGACCGACTTCTTTGTCGAGTCCAGCGTGAGCCTCGTATCCAGTTCGACGGCGTCCGGGATCAGCGGGACGATCAATCTCGCGCAACGCGGGTTGGACGACTCGTACAACGGCATGATGGATCGATACCTCGCCTGGGTCTGGGTCGATCATGTGATGACGTTCGTGTTGGACATGCCGACGCCGTACCGCATGGAAGTCAGCACGCTGTCGAGCACTTGGGGAGTGCCCCCCATCTACGGCCTGGCGATCGCGCCCGGTGCGTGGAACTCGCCGGATGACGGCGGGATCTCGTTTGTTGACGCCGTTGCACAACCGGTGTCGGGCACC
>CAZDYM010000236.1:0-4667 GCA_964509325.1 uncultured Phycisphaeraceae bacterium | reverse complement strand
GGCGAGCGCCGCCGGCGCTCGGGCCCTTCACCGCGCCGCCGCCGCGTCCGCCCCCGCCTTCTCCCGCGGCGCCCCCGGCTGAGCCTCGCCCCTCATCAACTTCTCCAGGTCGTCACCGCCCCGCGCCAGCTTCGGCGCGACCATCATCACCGTCAGGTCGTCGATCTGGTGCAGGCTCCCCGCCTGCTCGTCCAGCTCGTGCGCCAGGTGACGGAACGAACTCGCCAGATCGCTCTCGCGCCAGCGCCGCGCCATCTGCACGAAGTGGTCCAGGTAGTGCCGCGTCGGGACCTTCCGCCCGTACTCGTCCGCCCCCGGCGTCGGGAACGCCGTCTCAAACCCGTCCGAGTACAGCACCAGCGCCTGCTCCGCCCCCAGCGTGAACGACGACTGGTCGTAGCAGTCCTCGCTGAACACCCCCAGCAACCCCCCCTGCGTCTCCACCCGCTCGATCTTCTCGCCCTCGATCAGCAGCGGCGGCGGATGCCCCGCCCCCGCCAGCCTCACCTCGCGCGTCCGCGTGTTGATCACCCCGTACACCGCCGTCGCGAACCGCGGCGATTCGTCGTGACGCTCCACCATCTCCCGGTTCAGCCGCGACAGCACCTCGCCGGGCTCCAGAACCTGGTACCCGCTCCCGTTCGGCACCTTCGTCGTCAGACTCCGCGAGAGCACCATCGTCATCAGCGCCGCCGGCACCCCGTGGCCCACCGCGTCGGCCAGGAAGAACCCCACATGGTCCTCGTCCAGCCGCTGCACGTCGTAGATGTCCCCGCTCACGTACCCCGCCGGGCGGAACAGCACCTGGAAGTCGATCCCGCCCAGCGTCGGCAGGCTCTTGGGAAGGAACTCCCGCTGCACGCACGCCGCCAGTTCGAGTTCCTCGTGGATCTTCTCCATCTGCCCGCGCAGCCCGCCCTGGAAGCGGCGCGTGGTGCGCAGCTCGCTCTTGAGCGCGTCCACCGTCGCCTGCCGCTCCACCAGCGCGTACAGCGCCGCCGCCACCACGCCGGGGTCGCTCTTGCGGTCCATGACGATCACGCCCTTGCCCCCCAGCCGCGCCCGGCGCTCGTCGACCTCCGGGAGCAGCAGGAGGCCCCCCAGCCCCTCCTCCCACATCGAATCGATCAACTGGTACATCCCCGCCGAATCCGACTCGTCATCGAGGTACGCCAGCACGACCGTCCCCAACTCCGCCAGCGCCGCCTTCCCGGCCCCGCCCTCCAGCGCGCTGGGAAGGTCCGTCACGTGGACCCGCGGCACCGACCACAGGCTCGGCCAACGGTCCGACACCGGACGCCACAGCAGCGCCTGCGCCTCTTCGGCCGGCTTCGACGTGATCAGCGTGACGGCGTGCGCGCCCGGGATCGTCGATGATGCTCCCACGCTCCGGCCTTTCCGGACTTCCGACCACCACCCGAGCCCGAGAACCACCCCACGGGGCACGCGCTCCCGCCGGCAGCCTCGGCGCTCCGGCACGGTGCCCGGACGCCCCTCTCCGGGGGGCATCGGCCTACCGCGCCCGAGCCTTGAGCACCTCCAGGTCGAACCGCAACTTGTCGCCCTCTTTCACCCCCAGCCTCCGCAACGTCCCCCCCGCGAACTCCACCGCCACCCGGCACGGGAACCGGCTCGGGTACCGCTTCAACCTCGCGTCGTACCGGTCCAGCCCGGGCGGCGGGACCACCGGCTCGTCCGCCCGCCGCGGCTCCTCCACCTTCATCTCGTGCAGCGTCAGCACCCGCCCGGAGTCGTCCAGGAACGCGATGTCGATGTCCACCAGGCAGTCCCGCATCACGAACTCCATCCGGTGCGCCACCGGGAACACGAAGATCATCCCCCCGTCCTCCTCGATCTTCGCCCGGCCCCCAAGCCCGCGCACCCGCGTCGGCTCGTCCAGCGCCGGCTCCAGCCGGAACGTCCTGCCCGCGACCACCACCTCCACCCGTTCGCCCTCCTTCAACTCCGACTTGACCCGCTGCGCCTCGCAGCCCCGCGCCCCGGCGAAGGTTCCGCCCGCCGCCGCCATCACCACCGCCGTGCAAACCCATAGCACCACCCGGCGCGCGGCCTTGGCGCGACCGGCCCCCGACCCGTCCGACCGCCCGCTCATCCATCCATCAGCCATGCGTGGTGCTCCGCTCGAAAGACCGTTCGTTGCTTCGCCATCGTAGCGAGCGAGAAACGCTCCCTGAACTCGACCGCCGACATCGCCGCCGCCCCCCGCGTCATCCCGCACCAGTGCGCCAGCAGCCCGATCACCCGCTCCGCCGGCACCCCCGCCTCGCGGTACCTCGACACCCGCGTGTCGCCGTGACGCTTCGCCAGGCGTTTCCCGTCCTCGCCCACCACCAGCGGCAGGTGGGTCCAGTTCGGCGTGCCCGCGTGACCCAGCGCCCGGTACAGCAGCACCTGCCGCGCCGTCGAATCCAGCAGGTCGTCGCCCCGCACGACCTCCGTCACGCCCTGACGAATGTCGTCCACCACCACCGCCAACTGGTACGACGGCTGACCCCGCTTGGTCCACACCACGAAATCGCCGACGCTCGCGCTCGGGTCGAACCGCTGCGCCCCCGCGAAGCGGTCCTCGAACGACACCTCCCCCTCGGGCGCCACGAACCGCCATCCGCGATCCGGCTCATCGAACCCGCGCGGGAAAGTCTCTCGGGGCGGGCGCAGTTCCGGCGGGAAACGCGACTCCGCCGGCCCGCCCTCCTGCGGCGCCGACGCCGCAGCCTCGATCTCCGTCCGCGTCAGGTCGCTGGGGTACACCAGCCCGCGCTCGGCCAGACGCCGCATCGCGTGCACGTAGGGCGAAAGATCGCTCGATTGCACGATCGGCCCCTCGTCCCAGTCGATCCCCAGCCACCGCAGCGTGTCGATGGCGCCCTGCGTCGCGCCCGCCTTGACCCGCGGGCCGTCGAGGTCCTCGATCCTCAGCACGATCCGCCACCCGTGACGGCGTGCCAGCGCCCAGTTCACCAGGAACGTCCGCGCGTTGCCCAGGTGCAGCGCGCCCGTCGGCGAGGGCGCCAGACGCGTCACCCCCGAGGTCAGGTTGGGACCACCCAGCGCGGGCATCCCGCCGAAGATACCCTCTGTCCGCGTCCGACCCCCCACGTCCGACCCCCCACGTCCGACCCCCCACGTCCGACCCTGCGTGCCCCACGACCAACCCCCTTGCACCCCATGAAACCTGTCAAACTGACCGACGCCGAAGTCCGCGAGCACCTCAAGGGTGTCCGCGACTGGTCCCTCTCCGGCGACCAGATCCAGCGCACGTACGTTTTCAGGGATTTCGTCGCCTCGATGGCGTTCGTGAACAAGGTCGCCGAGTACGCCGAGAGGGTCCAGCACCACCCCGACATCGTGATCCGCTGGAACAAGGTCACGCTGAGCGTGAACACGCATGACTGCGAGGGTGGTTGCGGGATCTCCATCAAGGACTTTGATCTCGCCAGGAGCGCGGACCGGCTGGCGTGACCCGGCCCCGCCGGCCCTTTCGAAAAGGAACGAGGCCCCCGCGGGCGTGCGCCGACGGAGGCCTCAGGGGAGGGGTGGACCGTGCCGGGTGAGCCGACGCGACTACAGGCGGCCCTCGCAGTTCAGGATGAGCCCGAAGGCGTTGTAGAGGTCGAAGCCGGGCCCGCCGTCGATCACGGGGTTGATGTCATTGGGCAGGCCGGTCCCGCGGATGAGGGTGTCGGTGGTGAGGATGAGGAAGTCGTCGCCGCCGCCGCTGGCCAGGCGGGCCCCGAGCGTCTGGCTCAGCTGGTACTCGCCCTTGACCTGGATCGAGAGGAAGTCGTTGCCCGCGCCCGAGGTGACGGCCTGGCCGATGACGTTGGAACGCCCCTCGACCTCCCAGAGCACGAGGTTGTCACCCGCGCCGGCGTTGGTGCGGCCGCGGAACACGGTGCTGCTGCCGGGCGTGGAGATTTTGCCCTCGATCTTGTCCGAGCCGCTGCCGAGGGTCACGTCGGTGTTGACGTTCACGGCGCCCTGCACGAGCTGGGCGAGGGCGTACTTCACCTCGTTGGCGAGATTGCCGTAGGCCCCGCTGAGGTTGACGTTCAGCACGGGTGCGGCGGTGGCGACCTCGAGAACGGTGATGGGGGCGCGGGAGGTGAAGTTGACGCCCAGCGAGGCGGACGGGTCGTCGCCGATCACCTTGCTCGAAACGATGGTGGCGTTCCCGGTGTCGATGTTGACCTGGGCCGACCCGGCCGACTCGTTGTCGAAGTTGATCTCGGAGAGGTGGGCGGCGCCGGCGGCGGACGTGAGCGTGAGCCCCGCCGTCACGCTGGGGGCGCCGGCCAAGATCTTCCACTGCGTCTTGGTCAGCGCCTCGCCGGCGCCGAGGTTGGCGCGGGCGTCGAAACCGGCCGCCGCCTGGATATCGAACTGCACCTCGTCACGACCCGTGCCCGTGTTGACGGTGACGGCGTTGATCCCGGTGTACGTGGCCCCGTCGGCCAGACCGGCGAAGCCGAACACACGCACCAGGCCCGCCGCCGGGCCGACTTCGACCTTCACGTTCTGGTCGGCGTTCGACGTGGTGAGCGTCAGCCGCCCGGCCGAGATGGACACGGACGTCTGGCCCGCCGCCGACCCGCACAACGCGGGCAGCAGCAGGGCGGGAAGGATGAGGCTCCGGCGAGGGGTGG
>CAZDYM010000235.1:0-4673 GCA_964509325.1 uncultured Phycisphaeraceae bacterium | reverse complement strand
AGCTTCTCCTTGGGCGGGTCCGCGACGCCCAGCAGTTCCATCAGGTCGCCGACGCCGATGAAGTCGTTGACAAGCCGCCCGTACCCGAAGAACGTGCCTCGCTCGGTGAGCATCACGTTCGTGCAGCCGGCCTGCGCCAGTTTGTGGACCGGGCCGATCATCTCCGCGGGCGAGAGGAACTGCCCCTTCTTGACGTTGACCGCGCGCGACCGGGCCGCCGCCGCCCTCCCCGCCGCCACCAACAGGTCGGTCTGGCGGCACAGAAACGCGGGGATCTGCAGCACGTCCACGACCTCCGAAGCCGGCCCGGCCTGCTCGGGCGAGTGGATGTCGGTGGTGATCGGCACGCCGAGGGCGGACCTGACGCGTGCGAGCGTGGCGAGACCCTCGTCGAGACCGGGCCCGCGCGCCGAGGTGATGCTGGTGCGGTTGGCCTTGTCGAACGACGCCTTGAAGATGTAAGGCAGTCCGAGGCTCGCGCAGGCGTCCCGCACCACGGTCCCCACGCTCACCGCGAGGTCGTACGACTCGAGCGTGCACGGGCCCGCGATCACCGCGAGCGGACGCGAAGGTCCGATATCGAAAGCCAGGTGCGGGTGACCGGTTGCGATCGCGCAGGAACGTGCCATTTCACTAGCGTAGCGAGCCCGCTCCGCGCAGGAAGTGCCCCAGAGATGGTCAACACACGCGGATCATGGAACTGCGCTCCGGGCGGGGCGAAGGATTGACCGATGACACACCGCCGCGCTCTCCCGGACGCGCGGGCCCGTGGGCAAGACGGGCCCCGCGCCCCGGAGGGCCCGGGACTCGCGTGCCGCGCGGCGTCGACGCCCCGCGGCGGATCGACACCGGTTGTTCGTGAGGTCCACGCCGATGGCGAAGATGCCCAGAGAGCCCGAAGCATTCGCGGAAAAGGTCTTCGATCTGCTCCGCCGGCTCAAGCCGGACCTCGACGTGAGGCTCACCGGCCCGCAGGAGCTCGTGGTCAACGGCCGGCGCCTCGACCTCGAGAACCTGCACCGCCTCGTCAACGCCGACAGGGACCGCGGCGTCGAGATCGTCGAGCAGTACCTCGATCACCTGTTCGACGAGGAGACCCTCGGCGTCGCCGCCATGCCCTGGGAGATCGCCCGCTCCCGCATCATGCCGCGCATCCAGCCGGACACCATCTTCAAGCATCTCTCCGCCGAGATGGTCGCGCACGTGCCCTGGGTCAACGGCACCAGCGTCGTCTTCGTGATCGACATGCCGCACATGACCGTGAGCGTCACCACCGAGCAGATGATCCGCTGGGGCCGCACGGTTGAAGACCTCGAAGAGACCGCCCGCCAGAACCTGGAACGCTACACGCCCGAACTCGAGTTCCGGACGCTCGAAAGCGAAGAGGGCGGCCGCGCGATGGTGCTCGCCCTCCAGGACGGCTACGACGCCTCGCGCCTCTTGCTGAATCACCTCTTCGAGGCCCTGGCCCCGCGCCTGGGCGGCGACTTCCTCGTCGCCACCCCCTCGCGTGACATGTTCCTGGCCATGAGCCCCAGCCCCGTCGGATTCGTGCAGAAGGTGCAGGGACGCGTCAACCACGACTACCTCCGCCTCCCGTACCCCATCACCAACCGATTCTTCTACGTGACGCGCGACGGCGTCGCGGGGACCGAGGGGATGGCGGCCTGAGCCGCCCCAACCGAAACGCGGTCACGCCGTCTCGACCCATCCCGTGCTCCGGGCAGGATCGCCCCCGATCTCACGGAAAGGCCCGCGGCGGCCCCCGGGGCCCCTCCGCACCCGCCCCGGCGCCGGCGCGATCGCGGAACCGTCGAGTCCATCGCAGGCGGGCTTCAGCGCCCCACCCACCGAAGGGCCGGAGCCCTCGCGGGCGGCCATGCGGTGAGCGTCAGGCCTTCGCCGGATCAGCGCCGGAAGCGGCGGCTCCCTCGCTCATCTCGCCCGGCCTGCCGGCCTCGAAAGCCCGGATCAGGCAGTGCATCGAGATCGAAAAGAACGCCACCACCACGAAGAACACCAACGCCCCAACCCCCCACCGCACCGCGCCGGGCGCCGACGGGAAGATCACCGGGAAGTACCTGAACAGCAGGAGCGAAGCGGCCATCGGCGCCGCCGCGGCGATCGCCCGAGCCACGTAGCCCCAGCACCGGCCCGGGTTGCGCGTAAAGACCGTCAGCGGGATGCACACGAGCACGAGCACGCCGCAGCCCAGTTGGGCCAGCGCGAGGTGCTTGATGGGCACGCCCGAAAGGACCATGGGCTCGACGGGCTGCCCAAGCAGGCGGGCGGACAGCGCGGGCTCGCCGAGCATGGCCCCGGCCATCAGCGGCCCGGAGACGCACAGCATGGCGAGCGCCGGCCCGGTGCGGAAGCGGTTGCGCCCGGTGAGCACGCCGAAGACCCCCGCGATCACCGCCACGACGCCGAACGCCGCCAGGAAGTACAGCTGATTGATCTTGGGCGTGCGCGCGACCTCGATCAGCGCGAGCGCCGTGCACGCGCCGCCAAGGACCGCCGCCGCCAGCGAGGCCAGCATGACGAGCACGAGCACGGGCTTGGGTGGCGTGGGGAGCATGCGGCGTTGCGGAGTTTGGACGTCCGGGGTGCCTTGGGACCGGGGCTTGGGGCTCGTGATCGCGTTGGTTGGTTCCGACGTCGGGCCAAGTGACGGGCCCATATGGCGGGCCCACAGGACGGGCCAGATGCCTGGTCAAGGGTCGGGAAGAGGATACCTCGGTTCCACCACTGAAATCGGCTGTTTGCACGCCCCGCCGTGAGCGCCCGCGTGGTGCTCGAGTCCCAGGCCCGAGGCCACGCGTTCCCTCTTACGCCGCCGCCGCGACGGGGTTCGATGCCGGGTCGTACATGACGCAGCGCGCCCTCCCGGCCCGCTTCCCGGCGTACAGCGCCGCATCGGCCATCCGCAGCAGGTGCTCGGGGGAGCGGGCGCGGTGCCGCTTGGCGCACGCCACGCCCATCGACATCGTCGGCCAGGGCAGCCCCTTGGCGCTGGGGTGTCGCGAAAACAGGTCCGCCAGACGCCCGCACACCGCCACCGCCTGGTTCTCGTTCGCGCCCCGCAGCAGCAGGAACAGCTCGTCACCGCCCACGCGGGCGGCGGCGTCGTCCGGTCGGATGCCCGCCTTCATGAGCTCGGCGGCGGCCTTCAGCGCGAGGTCGCCCTTGTCGTGCCCGCAGGTGTCGTTCAGCCGCTTGAAGTGGTCCAGGTCGATGGCCACCAGGGCCAGTTCGGGCCCGCCCTCCACCGCCTGGGCGAACATGAGCGACAGCAGCCGCTCGAACCCGCGCCGGTTGACCAGCCCCGTCAGTTCGTCGGTGGTGCTCAGACGCGCCAGCTGCGCCGTGTTGACGCGAGTCTGCGCCTCGACCCGCGCCTCCATGTCGCGCCGCAGACGGGCCGCCTCGAGCCGGTCGGCGTGCGCCGTCGACAGCGCCGCGTGCACCGCCCGCGCGATCGTCGTCAGTTCGTGGTCGTCGTCGAGGTGCAGCAACTCGTCGAACCCGCCCTCGCGACCCGGCTTGCTCACCCGCTCGATCCGGCGCGAGAACTCCCGCAGGTGCGCCGCGAACCGGCGCGCCGGCAGCAGGATCAGCAGCAACGCGAACAGGAACCCGACGCCCACGCCCAGCGGCACCGCCATGATCACGCTCGCCCGCGCCGTCAGCCCCAGCGCGTGACCGGTCAGCACGCTCAGCCCCGTCGCCCCGGCGATGCCGATGGTCAGGATCGCCGCCCGCGCCGGCGCGGTCATCGGGCGCTCCAGCCGTGTCGACAAGGGCAGCGGCCGCGCGGGCGCGCCGCCGCCCGCGTGGTTCTTCGCCGCGTCAACCGTCCCCGCTGGATCGCTCGCGTCGCTGGGCATCCGGGCCTCCAAGGCGAGCCCGCTTCCCGTCGGGAAAAGCCGCGGCGCACCGTCCCCCGTGAATCGGTCGCATCGCGGCGCGGGTTGATGGTTGGGGCTTTTCGGACCTCCCCGCCGCGCCGTCTGTGACGGAGACGAAGCGGGCCAGCGCACCGGGCCCCGCGGGCGCCCGGTCTACGTCGCCGAGGGGTGCCAGATCGTCTTGATCTCGACGGTCGGCTCGATCCACCAGGGCGACTCGCACCGCCGATCGTCCCGGAACTCCGCCTCTCCGATGTCGTGGACGGTCACGCGCTTGAGGTTGTTCGCGGACCCCAGCCGCAGACGCTCGCTCTGAGCCGGGGTGAGGCCGGCGCCGACCACGGCGTCGATGTCACGGTGCTCCGCCAGGTGCGGCAGCAGTTCCTCGCGCGATCCCGTCAGGATGTTGACGACCCCCGCGGGCACGTCGGATGTCGCGCACACCTCGCCCAGCACGCACGCCGCCAGCGGCGCCGCCTCGCCGGAGACGACCACCAGCGTGTTCCCGGCGCACATCGCCGGAGCCAGCAGCGAGACCATCCCCAGCAGCGCCGGGCGGTCCGGGCACACCAGCGCCGCCACCCCCGTGGCCTCCGCGACCGAGAAGTTGTAGTACGGCCCGTTCACCTGGTTGTGACAACCGATCACCTGGGAGAACTTGTCCGCCCAGCCCGCGAAGGCCATCAGCCGGTCGATCGAGGCGCCGACCTCGACTCGCGGCGAGAGCGGGACGGGGCTCTTCCCGCGGCGCCGCCCGCCGCCCGC
>CAZDYM010000234.1:0-4678 GCA_964509325.1 uncultured Phycisphaeraceae bacterium | reverse complement strand
GTGGTGCCGGCGGCGCCGCGCGGCGTGGGGCCGGCGGCGGGGGTGACGTCGCACGGTCAGGTGGCGGCGGGCACCGAAGCGTTCGACGACGACGTGCTGGCGGCGCTCGGGGAACTGGACGAGACCGCGCGGGCGTGCCTTCTCATGAAGACCACGCTCGATCTGACCTACGAGGAGATCTCTCGGGCGCTGTCGATCCCCGAGGGCACGGCGATGAGCCACGTGCACCGGGCCCGCAAGGCGATGCGGGAGAAACTCATGAGCCGCGGCTTCGACGCCGCAGGGGGACGCTCATGAACCAGCATCCGGAATCCAACCGGGGCGGCGCGGCGAACCCCGAGGTGATGGAGTCGTTGGAGTTGTATCTCGACGGGATGCTGACGGGCGAGAAGCTCGCGGCGTTCGAGCGGCTGCTGGCGGCGGACGCAGCGCTGCGCCGGCACGTGGAGGCGCACCGGGCCATGGTGGCGTCGCTGAGGGCGCGGATGGCCCCGCCGGAGGCGATCGAGTTCCCCGCGCTGGATCGAGCGGCGGCGGAGTCGGAAGCGCCGGCGGCGATCCCGATGTCCCGGGGCTTGAGTGGCGCGGGCGGCGCCGCTGGGACGCGGCATGCTCCGATGCGGATCGGGCGCTGGGTGGGGTACGCGGCGGCCGCGATGATCGGGGTGGTCGGGGTGCTGTGGTGGTCGAGCACGGTGCCGAGCCCGTCGGCGCGGCCGGTGCTGACGGCGGCGGAGGTGCTGGCGACGACGCGGCAGGGCGGGTTCAAGCCGGTGTTCGTGTGCAAGGACGACGCGGAGTTTGTGGAGGTGGTTCGGAAGCGCTTCGGCACCGGGCTGCTGATCGCGTCGACCGAGTCGATCGCGGTGCTGGGGTGGGCGTACAGCGACACCTACGGCTCGGATATCGTTTCGAAGGACACGCTGGTGCTGATGGCCAGGGTGGACGGCCGTGAGGTGCTGGTGTTCATGGACCGGGCCCCGGGCGAGCACGTGCTGAAGCAGGGGGACTCGCCGGAGGGGTACCGGTTGTTCAGCAAGACGCTCGGGGGGCTTGTTCTGTACGAGTTCACGCCGTTCGAGACGCCGCGGGTGCTGCAGGAGGCGCGGGTGGTTGAGGGGGGAGTCCGGCCGTAGGGGGGGCCGGGCGGCGCGGCGGCGTGGCAACGAGGCGACGAGGCGACGAGGCGGAGCGGCCACGTGCGACACCGCGCTCCGGGGGATGTCTCGGCTCCGCGGCCCTCCCGCTTCCGTTCACGCTGTTCTTGGATCGACCCAGCGGTACAGCGCGTCGACGATGAGGTTGAAGACAACGAGCATCGCGGAGTAGATGAGCGTGACGCCCATGATGACGAAGAGGTCCTTGTTCTGGACGGCGTTGACGAAGTGCTGGCCCAGGCCGGGGACGTTGAACACGCGTTCGACGACGAACGAGCCGGTCATGGCGAAGGCGGCGGCGGGCCCGAGGTAGCTCAGCACGGGGAGAAAGGCGTTCCTGAGCGCGTGCTTGAGGACGACGCGTGAGGGCGGCAGGCCCTTGGCGCGGGCGGTGCGGATGTAGTCCGACCCAAGGGCCTCGATCATGCCCATGCGGGTGAGCCGGGCGATGTAAGCGGCGAAGGGGAGGCTGAGGGTGAGGGCGGGGAGGATGAGGTCCACGGGCCTTCCCCAGGTTCCGACCGAGCCGAGGCCGAGCCAGACGGGGAAGATCATGAGGAGGAGGGTGCCGACGACGAAACTGGGGAGGCTGACCCCGATGAGGGCGACGCCGAGGGTGGCGGCGTCGGCGATCGATCCCGGCTTGACGGCTCCGACGGCGCCGGCGGCGAGGCCGATGACCAGGGCGATGAGGATGGCCGCCAGGCCGAGCGTGACGCTGACGGGCAGGCTGGAGGCGATGAGTTCGTTGACGGTCCAGTCCTTGTATCGGAGGCAGGGGCCGAAGTCGAAGACGTGATCGGGGGGCGGGGCGTGGTCGACGCCGAGGGAGGCCATGAGCCAGCGGGCGCCCGAGGCGTTGTAGAGGTATGTGGTGTAGAAGCGTGCGGGGCTGTCGAGGTTGTACTGGCGCTCCATCGCGGCGACGACCTCGGGCTGCGGTCGGCGGCCCTCGGAGTTCATCACGGCGCTGCCGGGCAGGGCCCACGCCAGCGCGAAGGTGACGGTGTAGATCACCAGCAGGATGAGGGGGAGTTGGAGGAGGCGGGCGAGCACGATGGGGCGCGGAGATGGGGAGGTGAGAGGCTCGGCGTGAGGAGAGGAGGGAGAGGAGTCAGTCCTGCCGTCCTTCGATCGCCGCCACGGCGCACGCCAGGGCGATGACCATGAGTTCGTCCATGTCGGGGTGGTCGCGATGGATGGCGATGCCGAGGCGGTAGATGAACGGGTTGAAGTGGGTTCGGAGGGTGGCGACGGGCGGTCCGTCCAGGCCGGTGACGGTGAACTTCTGGGGGAACAGGCCGCCCAGGTCGGTGAACTTGCGGAGGATGGCGAGGGCGCCGGAGTCCTCGGTGAGGCGGGCGATCTCGCGACCGTCGGGCGAGGTGACGAACCAGGAGTCCTTGTAGAAGGTGGAGGCCAGGCCGCCGCGGCGGAAGGCGCCGATGACCGATCCGTCGGGCAGGGTGACGTGGTAGGTCGCGCCCAGGTCGATGATCTGCTGGGTGTGGATGCGGAGCAGCTCGGTGGACTTGGACTCGTCGGTGTAGACGCGGAGGTCTTCGCGGAGTTTGAAGGCCTTCTGGTCGCAGAAGCCGACGAGGTTGCCCTCGGGGCCGTAGATGTGGAACGCCGCCCCGAAGAGTTTGAAGACCTTTCGGCGGAGGGTGTACTTCTCGCCGGGGGCGGGTCGGAGGAGGGTGGTCATGGGTGGGCAGGAGGGGTTGGAGGATCGTGCGTCGCGTGGGGGGACTCGGGTGTGCGGAGGCCTGACTGAGTTGGCGTGCGGCGCGCGGTTGTCGCGGTGCTCACATCGGTTCTTGGCGCCCGGTGGCATCGACGGTCGCCTCTACTTCATCGCCGCGTGGTCGGTGCCCGCTGGCGAGGAGGCCGCGGAGGAGTCCGGGCTTGCGGTCGTAGCCCTCCTGTCCGGGCTGGATGCCGTCGACCTCGGGGGTGCGCCAGGTGAGCATGACCAGGGCCGCGGCGAGCAGGGTGAGGGCGGGGATGCCCAGGCCGAGTTGGACGCTCAGGGCGGGGGCGTTGTCCCATCCGGTCTTCAGCACGGCCCACTCGATGCCGGCGGCGAGCAGAGCGCCCAGGGGCGAGGCGCCGAAGACGGCGGTGTTGGTCACCGCCATCACCCGTCCGCGCATGGCGTCGCTGACGAGCAGCTGCATGGCGGCGATCGAGGAGGAGAAGCTCCAGATCCAGAAGAGGCCGACCAGGAACATGACCGCGCCGCCGAAGAGCGGGTCCGGCACGAGGCAGAACAGGGAGATGGTGAGCCCCCCGCCGGCCATCGCGGCGGGGATGAAGTGGTGCCGCGGGTACCACGACGGGAAGCGCGGGAGCGCGTACGCGCCCAGCATGGCGCCCAGGCCCATGACGGAGAGCAGGGTGCTGCCCAGTTTCTCCGCCTCGCCGTAGACTTGCGTCACGAAGGCCGGGAGTTGCAGGAGCAGCGGCCCGGCGAGGATGCTGAACATCGAGACGCCGATGAACACGGCGCGGGGCCCGCGGTTGGCGAACACGAAGCGGACGGCCTGGCGTGTGTCGGTCCAGGCGCCGGTGAAAAGGCCCTTGCCGCGCTGATCGGGCGTGGGGGGCGCCGGGGGGGTGCGCCACACGGCGATGATGACGCCGAGGAAGCTGAGCGTGTTGATGATGAAAAGGAGGGTCGGATCGGAGCCGACCATGAGCAGCCCGGCCGAGAGCGGGCCGATCACGCGGGCCATGTTGAACTGCAGGCTGTTGAGGGCGATGGCGCGGGCGAGTTCCTCGCGGGGGACGAGCCGGGGCGTGAGCACCTGCCACGCCGGCACGTTGAAGGCCATGGTGATCCCGTGCACCAGGCTGATGGCGATCATCACGGTGGCGGTGGCGAGGCCCAGCGCGCTGGCGACGGCGAGGGCGCCGGCGGTGAGCATCAGCATCGCCTGTGTGACGATCAGCAGGCGACGCCGGTCCACCCGGTCCGCCACGATCCCGCCCACCATTCCCAGGAACAGCACCGGGAGAAGTTGGGCGGCGGCGAGCCAGGCGAGCATGGTCGCCGCGGGGGGGTGCCCGGCTTGGATCCAGGCGTCGGCGGTGGCGATGAAGGTCATCGCCCACCGCACCCCGAAAGTCTCCATCCAGTTCCCGATGTTGGAGACGGCGGCGGCGGCCCAGACACGCCGGAAGTCCGGGCGTCGAAGCGGCGCCATGGCGTCGCCGGAGGCGGGGCGCGTCGTGGGGGGTTGTGTGGCGGGATGGGCGGGGGGTTGGGGGGGGGGGGGGGGTGGTGGGGGGGGGGGGGGGGGGGGGGGGGCGGGGGGCTGGCCGGTTGGCGGAACGGCGCCCGCGCCGCCGGTCTCCACCGCCGACGAGGTCACCTCGGGCGGGGTGGTCGCCGCGTCGATGACGATGTGGGTGGTGGCGTCGGGCATGTCGTGCGGGCCTTTGCCTCGGTCAACGCGCGGTGCATCCCGTGCGAGAGGTGCCCCGCCTGCTTGGGCGCGCGGCACCGAGGATTGTCC
>CAZDYM010000233.1:0-4719 GCA_964509325.1 uncultured Phycisphaeraceae bacterium | reverse complement strand
GTCGGCCCTTCCCAGTTTCCCCAGGCTCAGCGCCGCCTCGGCACGCACCGCCGCGTGCTCCTGCGAGTTCCGCACCGACCCCGCCAGCGCCGACACCGCCGCGGCGCTCCCCGTGTTCCGGGCCAGCGCTCGCGCCGCGTCCACGCGGCTCGGGGCCGTCGGTCCCTCCATCAGCTGCGTGATGAACCACGACGTCGGCTGTTCCACCGAAAGGTCCATCAGCACCGTCAGCGTCGGGTCGACCGCGACCATCTCCGGCTCGGCGTCGAGTGAGATGCGGCGCTCGTGCCGCCGACCGTCGACCGGGATCACCACGTCCGTCCGCCGACCCTGGGTGCGCACAACCACGGGCAGGTCGAACACGAACGCGGGCAACTCCGCGTCGATGTGCTGGAGCTGCTCGACCACCAGCGAGAGCTCCGACGACTCCGCGTGCCACGCCGCTCTCACGCTCACCTTCGGCGTGCCGGGCCGCGTGGTCCACTGGTCAAAGAACCGATCGAGCGACCGCCCGCTCGCCTCCTCCAGCGCCCGCCGGAACTGGTCCGTCTCCGCCGTCCGAAACTGGTACCGCTTCACGTACTCGCGCACGCCCGCGAAGAACACCTCCTCGCCCAGCATCATCCGGAGCATGTGCAGCACGCCGGCGCCTTTCGGGTACGGGTTGCTGGTGCGCCGGAATGTCTCCCAGGGGTGCTCGTAGACATTCGAGACCATCCCGGGCCTGGCCCGCTCCTGGCTCGACGCCCCCGGCGCGATCTGATCCGCCGCCGCCAGCCCGCGCATGGAGCCGTGCATCTGCATGAGGTACCCGTTCTGCAGCGCGCCGGGCCCGCCGTCGAACCCGTCGCGGGCCTCGTACCACAGCGCGGTGGAGTACGTCGCCCAGCCCTCGTTCAGCCAGATGTGGGCCCAGGTGTTGCATGTGACGAGGTCGCCGAACCACTGGTGGGCCAGCTCGTGCGAGATCAGCCCGTCGAGGTCGCCGTCGCGGAGCGCCTTCTCGTCCAGCACCGCGGTGTCGTACATGGTGGTCGCCGACGTGTTCTCCATCCCTCCCGCGCCGAAGTTCCACACCACCACCTGGGCGTACTTCTCCCAGGGGTACGGGACCCCGAAGCGCCGCTCGAACACCTCCATCATCGCCGCCGTGCGCCCGTAGGTCCGCGCGACGTCCGCCCCGCGCCCGAGCGGCGCGTACACCGGCAGCGGCACCCTGAACCGCCCGCCCCCCAGCGTCCCCACGTCCACGATGTCCCACCGGCCCACCGCCATCATCACCAGGTAGTTCACGTGGTCGCCCGACTGCTCCCACACAAACGTGCTCCGCCCGTCCCGGGTCTCCCGCCCCTTCAGCGCCCCGTTCGAGACCGCTTCGTACCCCTCCGGCACGGTGATCTCCAGACGCGTGCTCAGCCGCTCGTTGGGGAAATCATGCGACGGGAACCACCAACGGTTGCCCTCGGGCTGCCCCTGGGTGTGGAGCTGCGCCGGGCGGCCCGGCCACGCCGCCGACTCGGGCGTCCAGAACAGCCCGTCCGGCGGATCGTCCACCCCGTACGAAATCTCCAGCGTGACCGCCTTGCCCGCCGGCAGTTCGGGCGCGAACGAAATGCTCAGCACCCGGTCGTCGTACGACGCCGTCACCCTCGTGTCGGCGCCGCCTTCGACGAGCCGCACCGCTCCCTCCCCGAGGCGCATCTGCACGGCGTTCAGCCGCAGCGTGCCCAGCGCCGCGCCGATCGGGGTGAACGTCAGCCGCGCCACCCCGTTCAGCCGAGGCACGTTCATGTCCGGGATGTCGATCTTCAGCGTCATCGACGCGAAATCCACCAGCCTGTCCGGCGCGTAGTTCCGCAGGTCCCGCCCCGTCGCCGCGTGGAACCGCAGCCGTTCCGCGCCCGGCGGCGTGACGCCGAAGCCGTGACGCTCCAGCCAGCCGAGCCGCGCCCCGTGGCATTCGCAGCGCCATTCCCGCGCGACGACAGTCGAGCAAACCAGCAGCGAAGCGGCGAGCGCCGCGGCACGGTGGGGTCGGATCATGCCCGGAGTATCGCGTGCCGCGTGCTTCTCGTCCATCCCGGGCCCGCGTCCGGCCCGAGCGCCGAGCGCAAGCCCGGGCCGCGTGCCGTGCCTCAGACGTCGCACGGAGCCAGTGCTGGGGGCTCGGACATGCAAGAAGGAGCTACGCGCTCAGCGGGTCCACGAACCCCCCCGCCTTCCCGATCCGCGCCATCAACTCCTCCGCGATCGCGCGGTGCTTCGCCGCCGCCACCTCATCGCCACGCCGCGCGTGCACCGCCGCCAGGTACCGGTGCGCGTCCAGGTAGCCCGGCTGCATCGAGACCGCGATGTTCAGGAACTGCACGGCGTGGGCGAACTCCTTCTCATCGGCGGCCACGCCCTGCCGGGCCAGGCACGCCCCCAGCGTGAAGTGCCCCTCCGGCAGGAAGTGCTGCAACTGCACCGCCTCGAACGCGTGCTCCGCCCCCGCCTCGAAGTTGCCCCGCAGCATCTCCGCCCGCGCCATCCCCAGCCGCGCCCGCGCGTGGTGGGGATCGGTCGAGGCCGCCCGCCCGTACGCCCGCAGCGCGCTCTCCGCGTCGTTCATCTCCAGGTACGCCGTCCCGAGCAGGCAGTCCCGATCCGCGTTCGGCTTCGCGCCCGACGCCGACTCGAGCTCCAGCAGCCGGGCGGCCTCGTGCGCCTTGCCCTCGGCGATGAGCGACCCGGCCCGCAGCAGCGAGGCGTCCGCGTGCCCCGGGTGCCGCTGGAGCACGCCCTCGACCGCCCGACGCGCCCGCGAGAACTCGCCCGCGTTGTAGAGGTTCTGCGCCAGCGCGATGGCGTAGCGTGCCTCCTCCGGCTTGGACTCCGACAGCGGCCCGAGCAGCTCGATCGCCCCGAGAAAATCGCCCCGCGCCTGCTTCACCACCGCCAGGTTGAACCGCGTCTCGCGCTCGACGTTGTCGAGCATCGCCTGCTCATCACCGGGCATGTCGGCGAGGTACCCCAGTTCGATCAGCTGCTTGATCGATTGCGCCGACTCCAGCGTGTCCACCCGCATGTCCGCCGGGTGCATGCCCGCCGCCCCGGGAGTCGGCTCCTCCACCGCGTCCCACGACGCCACGCGCTCCACCGTCGGCGCCGACTCGAACGCCTCCACCAGCACGCGCCCGTCCATGTCCTCACCCGACGCCAGGCCGAACATCGCCAGCGCCGTCGGCGTGATGTCCAGCAGCGTCGCGCCCAGCACCTCCCGAGGAGCGGCCCCCGCGCCACGCGCCACCACCCCGGGGGGCCCGCTCACGATCAGCACCCCGTGCTCGCGGTGCCACGACGCGTCCAGCGCCGCGTGCTTGTCGTCCGCCGCCGGCGGCGTCGAGGGCCGAAGGTGATCGCTGTGGAACCCGTGGTCGCTCAGCAGCATCACGCACGCCCGCGGCCCCGCCGCGCCGAGCAACTCGCCCAGCAGGCGGTCCTGCATCTCGTACACCCCGTCCATCACCCCCTTGAAGACCGCGAAGTCCCGCTCGCTGACCCCCGCCATCCTGGGCGGATGAAACCCCATGAAGTGGTGCCCGAAGACATCGATCGCCTCGTTGAACACCATCGCGCAGTCCCACTCCACCCCGCCGGGTTTCAGCAGCCGCTTCGCGATCCCATGCACGCCGTGCGCCTGCGCCAGCAGCCGCTGCAGAAGCCCGATCCGCACGTCCGACGCCGGGAGTTTCGCCAGGTCCGGCGCGAGCGCCCGCAGTTCCTTCGGGTCCACGCGTGACGGGTGGACCCGCGCCCCCGCGACCAGTTCCGCGAGTTCCGCCGGGTGGACGCACCCCGGCGCCAGGGCCCACGGCTCCTTGGCGCTCTTCGGGCACCCCTCCCCGAACATGTTCGACACGCACGCGCCCAGGATCGGCTCCGCCGGGTGCGAGGCGTACCAGCCCACCACCACCGTCCGCAGCCCGTTCTGCGAAAGGATGTTCCACAGCGCCTTGGTCCTGCGCGTCGTGCTCGTCGAGGGGCGGATCGTCCCCCCGGCCGGCTCGGGTTCGACAAAGTTCAGGATGCCGTGCTTGTCGGCCCGCTTCCCCGTCGCTACCGAGGTCCACAGCAGGGGCGAGAGCCGCGGCTCCAGCGTCCGCAGGTCCGCGCGCACCCCGCTCTCGATCAGCCGACGCACGTTGGGCAACTTCCCGCGCGCCAGCAGCGGATCGATCAACTTCCAGTCCGCGGCGTCCCAGCCGACGATCAGCAACTTCTCAGCCACGCGCGACTTCGTGCCCATCGGCCCATGCTAGCGAACCGACCGAGCCGCCGCGCGGTGGCGGGGCTCCGGGACGGCGCTGAGCGCGTTCATCGCTGCCTCACGGGCAACCGGTCCCGAACGCCCCCAGCATCGTCGTCAGGTCCGCGGTCGTCACCACCCCGTCAACGTCGAAATCACCGTCCGCGCCGGGGGTCACGCCCGACCCGAACCGGCCCAGGAAGAGCGTCAGGTCCGCCGTGTTCACCGCCCCGTCGCCGTTCAGATCGCCCACGCACGCCGGCGGCGGCGCGACGACGAAGCTGATCGAGAACGCCCCGCCCGCGATCCCGTCCATCGCGTGATGCTCGGCCACCCAGAAGCGGTCGCAGCCGACGCGCTCGGCCGCGCGCGCGAGTTCGGCGGTGGCGGCGAAGGCTTCGCTGAGCGTCCCGCCCTCGCGCACGGGGACG
>CAZDYM010000232.1:0-4724 GCA_964509325.1 uncultured Phycisphaeraceae bacterium | reverse complement strand
GACTGGAGTTCAGACGTGTGCTGGCTCGCGTGCACCCGGCGGCGTCGGGGACGCCGACACCGCGCCGGCTCGCGCCGCGCGTCGAGATCATCGTCGAACACCGCCCGACCACCCAGGTGCTGGTGCTCTCCGCGCCGAAGGTGCCGGCGCTGCGTCCCGCAAAGTCCGCCGCGTAACGCGGGGCTCCGCCGGGGCTGTGGCAGGTTCATGGCGGCGAGCGCGATTCACCGCGGAGGGGTCGCCGCGGGCTCACGCCCTACGAACACGACCGGAACCCGGAGCACGCTCCGCCCGTCCCACTGGTCCTGGGGCTTGGTCCACCACAAAAGGTCCGCCGCCTCGAGCCCGGCCAGCGGGTCCTCGTTCGGCACGGCCTCGTCGAACCTCGCCTCCGTCCCGGACACCGCCTTGATTCTCTCCAGGAGATTCGCCAGCGATTCCTGCAACGCGGACCGGTCCGATGCCCGCTGGATCACCACCACCATCGCCCGGTCGGCCAGGCGCCGGCGTGAGTCCAGTTCCAGCGCGCTGACTTCTTCGGGCTCGGTCGCGCCCCGGGCCGACGCGAGCACCCCCTGGTCGGCCGGCGACAGCGGGCCGCCGCCGTTGCCCTTGGCCGCCTGGGCCACCCTTGCGCGCAGTTCGGCGCTCGGCGCCGACCGCACGATGATGCGGAGTTTCCCCGCGTTCAACAGCTCCGCGGCCCGCGCCGGTGTGATCGTCTCATCCGCGATCTCGCCGAGGTTCGCCATCCACTCGCCCAGCAGGCTCGGCTCGCGCTGGGGGGCCGGCTGACCGGGGCCCGTCGCCATCGGGTCCCGGACCTCGGTGATCGCGCCGACCACCGGCGGGCCGATGAAGTCCGGGTCGAACGAGGCCGACGCCGCCACGCTGTCGGCCACCACCCGCTCGATCTCGTTCCCGTACGCGTCGAAGTTCTGCATCGCCTCGCTCTCGCCCTGCGCCACCGCCGGCGCCTCCGACTCGGGCGTCTTGGCGTGCTGCATGTAGGGCGTGCGGTAGGGGACATAGGTGTTGATATCGCTGTTGGGACCCACGCGCCACACCATGAACCACACCCAGCCGCCGAGCGTCACGACCGCCAGCGCCGCCGCCAGGGCCAGGCTGCGCCGTGAGCCGTGCCGCCCGGTGCGGTACGCGTCGGTGCTTCCAGCGGACTGCTGTTCCATCTGTTGCATGTGCTCAGAACGTGCGCGGAGAACCGCCTGTTCGGCCAGGTCGGCCGGGGCCCTGGCCTCGATGCTCTCGTCCAACTGACGCAGCATCGACCGGTGCTGCATCATCCGCAGAACCTGCCCGGCCAGTTCCGGGTCGGCCGCCGCCGCGGCCCGGACTTCCCGCTCCCGCGCGGGCGACAGCCCGCCTTCGATCAGGTCGAGCAGTTCAGCCTCGGTCGGCCTCGACACCGTGCGGGGGCCGGGCGGACCGAGCCCGTTCGAGGGCTGGGGGGATGACGGGGTCGCGGGGGCGGTCATCGCGGCGGTCTCCGGCAAGCGTATGGGAGCCGGCCCGCTTCAGACGCCCGATGCCCAGGGATGTTCCACCCCCTGAATGACAATACCGATCATAATACGAACGAAGGCGCCCTCAGCCCAGTTCCGCCACGACGATCTCGTACTGCTCCCGGAGTGCCGCCCGCGCGCGGAACAGGCGGCTCTTCACGGTGCCTTGGGGAACCCCGAGAATCTCGGCGATGTGGTGGTAGTCCATCCCGTGCATGTCCCGGAGGACGAGCAGGGCGCGCTGCTCCGCGTCGAGGCGTTCAAGGGCCGCGTACAGGAACCGCAGCGACTCCGAAAGCTCGGCGCGGTCCTCGGCCCCGGGGTGTCGCTCGGCGGCCGGCGCGTAGCGCCGCGCCGCCTTCGAGCCGACTTTGGAGTCGCCCATCCCGCTCTGGCCCGCCTTGGTGGAATCGCTGAGCGTCGAGCCTCCCCCGAACAGTTTGCCGAACCAGGTGCCCAGAAGCGACTCGCCCCCGAAGGCCCGGAAAACGCCCGACGTGAACATCCCGCTCCCGCTGGACCCGGGGTCCCCCATCGCGTCGAGCGAGACGGTGCGCCGGAGTTTCCCGCGACGGAAGTTCGAGAGGCACACGTTCATCGCCACCCGCGTCAGCCAGGTGGTGAACTTGGCCTTCTGGTTGAACTGATCGAGGCTCTTGATGACGCGGAGCAGGGTTTCCTGCGCCAGGTCTTCCGCGGTGTCGCGGTCGCCGGTCATTCTCAGGCACACCGCGAAGACCCGGTCCTGGTGGATGGTCAGCAGTTCGGTGAGGGCCCGTTGGTCCCCCCGCGAAGCCAGCAGCACCAGGGCCTGATCGCGGGCGTCCTCGGGGCTGATGGTGAGGGTGTTCACCAGCCCGCCGCCGGGTTCACGCGGCGGTTCGGGCGGGACCGCCGAGCGCCGCGGCTCGGTCGTCCCGACGCTGACGGTGAGAGTCCGCGAAGCGTCGGCTGGGGCCGAAACCTCCCGAACAGGAGCGGCTGGGGTTGAAGGGCTGGAGGTGGGCATCCAATCCTGGTTCTTCAAATCAAGCCGCGCGACGAGAGAGTCAAAGCAGTCGGCCGGGCTGACGGTCCAGCCCGCGCCCGCGCGGGGGAACGCACCCAGATACGATGCCCGCTCCCGATCAGTTGCCGCAAACCATGAACTCAAATCCCCTTTCCGAACCAGGGAATCCCGACGGCTCGACCGGCCCAGGGGCGGGGTCCGCGGTCGGTCCGGCGGGCGAACCCGACCGCTGGTCGGGGTACACCTCGGCCCTGTCCGGTCGGTACGCGTCCCCCGCGATGCAGCGGGTGTGGTCGTCGCGGCGGAAGTTCGAGGCGTGGCGACGCGTGTGGCTGGCCCTCGCCGAGGCGCAGCACGAACTCGGGCTGCCGGTTTCCGCGGCGCAGGTCGAGGCCATGCGCGGGGCGCTGGTGATGACCGACGCGGACTTTGCGCGGGCCCGCGAGCACGAGAAGCGCCTGCGCCACGACGTGATGGCCCACGTGCACGCGTTCGGGGATTCGGCCCCGGCGGCGCGGGGGGTGATCCACCTCGGCATGACCAGCCAGGACGTCAACTGCAACGCCGAGACGCCCATCATCGCCGAGGCGCTGGACCTGGTCATCGCCAAGGCGGCGCGGCTGGTCGCGGACCTGGGCGCGCTGGCGGCGCGGTGGCAGGGGCTGGCGTGCCTGGGCTTCACGCACTACCAGCCCGCCCAACCGACCACGCTGGGCAAGCGCGCCGCCGCGTGGGGGCACGACCTGATGCTCTGCCTGGAGCGCCTGGAGCAGACCCGCGGCGCGCTGAGGCTGCGCGGGCTCAAGGGGGCGACGGGCACGCAGGCGTCGTTCCTGGCGCTGTGCGGGGGGGACGCCGAGAAGGTCGCCGAACTCGAACGGAGGTTCGTGGCCCGGCTGGGGTGGCCCGCGGACCGGTTGCACGGGATCACCGGGCAGACCTACCCGCGCGTCGTTGACGCGTTCGTCCTGGGCGATCTGGCGTGCCTGGCCGCGGCGTGCCACAAACTCGCCAACGATGTCCGCCTGCTGAGCAACCGCAAGGAGCTCGACGAGCCCTTCGAGAAGGAGCAGATCGGATCCTCCGCGATGCCCTACAAGCGCAACCCGATGCGCTGCGAGCGGGCCACCGGCCTGTGCCGCTTCGTCATCTCGATGGCGGCCAGCGGCTACGACACCGCCGCCACGCAGTGGCTCGAACGAACGCTGGATGACTCCTCGAACCGCCGGCTCACGCTTCCCGAGGCGTTCCTGGCCATCGACGGCGTGCTCGACACGCTGCACAACGTGTGCGAGGGGCTGGAGGTCCACGAGGCCACGGTGCGCAAGAACCTGCTCGACGAGCTGCCGTTCATGGCCACGGAGGTGGTGCTGATGGAGGCGGTGAAACTGGGGCGGGACCGACAGGAGGTTCACGAGGCGATCCGCCGGCACGCCCAGGAGGCCGGCCTGCGCGTGAAGCAGCGGGGCCTGCCCAATGACCTGGTGGACCGGCTGCGGGCCGAGCCTCTCCTCAAGGGCGTCGATCTGGACGCGGCGCTGCGCGCGGAGCGGCACGTCGGCCTGGCCCGCGAGCAGGCGGCGGAGTTCGCGCGGGCGGCGGCGGTGCTGGCGGGGCGGCACGCGAAGCAGATCGCCGCGCTCGGGCGTGTCGAACTCATGGTGTGAAGAACCGCGCGGCGCATGAAACGACTCGAAGTCATCTGCGGGCCCATGTTCGCCGGGAAGTCGACGGAGCTGATCCGCCGCCTGCGGGCCGCGTCGGAAGCGGGGCGGACCGTCGCCGCGGTCAAGCCCTCGATCGACACGCGGTACCACCCGACGGCGATCGCCACGCACACGGGGACGCTCTTTGACGCGGGCACGATCACCCATCCCGGGCAGCTGCGCTCGATCGACGCCGAGGTGGTGGGGTTGGATGAGGCGCACTTCTTCAGGGAGGGGCTGCACGACGCGGTCATGGACCTGTTGCACGACGCGGCGCACCGGTCCCGGCGGGTCATCCTCGCGGGGCTGGACCGCACCAGCCTGAACCAGCCGTTCGGCGAGATGGCCCGCCTGCTCATCGAGGCCGACGAGGTGACCAAGCTCACCGCCCCCTGCGGCGTGTGCGGGCGGCCCGCGGTGCACACGGTGCGGCTGTTCGACAGCACCGAGGACATCGTGGTGGGGGGGGTGGGGATGTTCGAGAAC
>CAZDYM010000231.1:0-4728 GCA_964509325.1 uncultured Phycisphaeraceae bacterium | reverse complement strand
GAGCAGAGCGGTGTAGAGGGCCCCGCCGGCGAGAGCGGCGACGGTGGCGCCGTCCAAGTTCGACGAGTTATCGATCACCGAGCCCGAGTGCGAGCCGCGCATCCCGGTGGCCGGGAAGGGCACGTTGATCGGCACGGTGGTGAGAACCGTGAAGGGATTGGCGACGGGGAACGAGTTCGTGATGGTGAAGGACGAGCTCACCGAGGCGAAGGGGAAGCCGCGGCCCGAGGGGTCGGCTTCGGTCGCCTGAAGGACGAGTTCGTACTGGGCGGTGATGGAGCCGCCCTGCCCGTCGGTGAAGCAGGTCGACTGGCCCCACAGACGGAACGAGCCGTCGGGAAGGGTCGCGGTCTGCCAGTCCTGCTGGTACTGGCTCATGACCCACACCTGACCCTGGAACTCGATCTGGAGATCGAGCTGGTTGCTGTAGCCAGCCTGGGCGGAGCCAGCGGCGGCCAGCAGAACGGACGCAAACGCAATGTGACGCATATCCCTACTCCTCATGCTGCAACGACTCGGGTAGCCGCAATCGCCGGGGACCAGTGGCGGATCGGGCCCTGAACGAGTTCAAACCAAGCACGGAAGCCGGGGGGGAGAGACGTGTTTCCTCCCGCGAGCTTCCCTCCTATGGGGAACAGCATACCCCGGAATTCGGAGGGTGCAAGCGCAAAGTGATCGCGCCCGGACTTTTCCTTCTGAAAAATCCGTCACAGCGCAGGAATCCCACCAAGCGAAAAGGGATTCCACTTCCATGTCTCCACGCGCAGTGTACGTCAAAAATGCGGGTTCCCGAAGAAAAATCCCTTGACTTGGCGTCATTTTGGGGTTTGGGACGGGTGGTTTGAAAGGCGGGGGAGGTGCAGAGGCGCGGCGGCGGCGTGGGTCCTGGGCCCTGGGTCGAGAGATGGGGGGGTGGGGGGTGGGGGGTGGGGGTGGGCGTGGGGGGTGGGTGGGGGGGAAGGGGGAGCCATGGCGATCGAGACGTGTGCGGGCGGGGTGCATCCCGCTGATCTGGGTTGGCCTTGCTTCGATCGCGCCGTGCGCGCGGCCCTCGGCCGTCGCTTCGCCCGGAATGGCTCGGCGACGGCTCCGCGGACTTGTTGACTTTGACGCGACCTGCGACGGTGTGCGTTGTTCTCAGTCCGGGTCCCCGAGATCCTAACGCTGATCCCCGCACCCCGAACCGCACGGCACCCATGCTCGCCAACGCCAACCTTGTCCCGTTTGGAACGACCATCTTCACGGAGATCTCCCGGCTGGCGCTTGAGCACGGGGCGGTGAACCTGGCGCAGGGGTTTCCGGACTTTGATGGGCCCGAGCACGTGAAGGCCGCGGCGATTGAGGCGATCCGCGCCGGGCACGCGCAGTACGCGCGGATGCTCGGGTTGCCGGGGCTCAATCAGGAGATCGCGCGCGTGTTCTCATCGCGCAGCGGCGTGCCGACCGACCCGGACGAGAACGTGACGGTGACCTCGGGCTGCACGGAGGCGATCGCCGCGGTGATGCTGGGGCTCTTGAACCCGGGTGATGAGGTGATCCTGTTTGAGCCGTACTACGACTCGTACCGCGCGTGCGTGGCGATGGCGGGCGCGACGCCCCGGTTCGTGACGCTGCGGGGGCCATCGTTCTCGTTTGATCCCGGTGAACTGCGGAAGGCGGTGACGGCGCGGACGAGGATGATCGTGGTGAACACGCCGCACAACCCGACCGGGCGTGTGCTGACGCGGGAGGAACTGGGGGAGATCGCGGCGGTGTGCCGGGGGCACAACCTGGTGGCGGTGAGCGACGAGGTGTACGACCGGCTGGTGTACGCCGGCGAGCATGTTTCGATCGCGTCGCTGGGAGCGATGGCGGAGCGGACGGTGACGCTGAACTCGCTGGGGAAGGCGTTCAGTCTGACGGGGTGGAAGATCGGCTGGGCGATTGCGCCGCGGGCGCTGACCAGGGCCATCCGCTCGGCGCACCAGTTTTTGACGTTCGCGGTGAGCACGCCGATGCAGCACGCGGCGGCGGCGGCGCTGCGGTCGGACGAGGGCTTCTATGAGAAGACGCGGGTCGAGTTCGTGGAGCGGCGTGACCTGTTGGCGTCGATCCTGCGCGAGCAGGGGTACGAGTTTGAGGTGCCGTCGGGCGGCTACTTCATTTACGCCGACCAGTCGAAGGTGAGCGCGCGGCTGGGGCTGGGGGACGACGTGGCGCTGGTGAAGCACCTGATTGAGAAGGTCGGCGTGGCGGCGATCCCGCCGAGCGTGTTCTATGAGAACAAGGCGGAGGGTCGGCGGTACGTGAGGTGGGCGTTCTGCAAGCGGGTGGAGACGATCCGCCTGGCGGGGGAGCGGATGCGGTCGAGGGGGTGAGATCGCGCGCGGCGAAGCGGCCGGGTGGGGTTACGCCGACGGACTGGCGGCGCGTCGCCCGAGCATGGCGACGAAGACGCCGGCGAAGACCAGGGCGAACGCCAGCGCGTCGGTCCAGCGGAGTTTCTCTTTGAGCACCCAGGTGCTGAAGGCGGCGAAGACCACCAGGGTGATGGCCTCCTGGATGACCTTGAGCTGGGGCGCGGTGAACGGGCCGCCGTGCTGAAAGTGCCCGACACGGTTGGCGGGGACCTGAAGGATGTACTCCGGCAGGGCGATGAGCCACGAGACGAGGATGGCGACGGGGATGGACCAGGCGGCCTTTTTGAGGTGCCCGTACCAGGCCCAGGTCATGAAGCAGTTCGACGCGGTGAGCAGCAGGACCGTGACGGCGGCGCGGGTGAGCATGCGGCCAGTTTACGGCCTCGGTTGATGCGGCTTCGCCATGAAGGCGGGTTCACCGCGGAGGCGCAGAGGACGCGGAGAGACGCATGGTCGAGTTCCGGCGCTCTCGCTTCGCGAGCGCGCCGCACGCCAAGAACCCCGTGATGCCGATCCCGGGCGCGGGGACGCGGGTGCCGCCGAGTTCGAAGGGGAGTTCGTAGGCTCGCCCTTCGGTGACGCCGGCGACGAAGCCCTCGCGGCCCTCGAACCACACGCGCGGGCCGCCGGCGGAGCCGTCGATGGAGTTGAACAAGCGGGCGTTGTGGTTGGTGACGCTGGTGCGCGGGGTGACCAGCGGGGTGAAGACATTCTGGGAGGGGGAGGCCGCGCCGACGAAGGACCACTCGATCCAGTACCGGCCCTCGGGCAGGAAGCCCAAAGCGGCGATCTGCGGCACGGGGACGGTGTAGGCGAAGACGGGGCGGACGGTGGAGGTGCCGCTGGGGCTCTGGCGGTGGGCGACGAAGACGCCGGGGTTCACATCGATGACGAGATCATCGGTGAAGACGGGCGTAGGGAGGACCGGGGGAGCGCCCGGCGATCCGGCGCTGAAGGGGGTGTCGGTCCACAGGTTGACGTGGACGCGGGTGACGGTGGGAGTGGTCTGCGAGGTCTGGAAGGCGTAGATGGTGAGGGTGTCGATCTGCCAGCCGCCGTCGGTGACCACGAAGTCCTCTGCGACGGCGGTGTTGATGCCGGCGGTGGCGTTGATGCCGGTGGTGGAGAAAAGGAAGGTCGATCCGGGGATGTTGTAGCCGTCGGCGTTGCTGATGGGCTGACCGGCGATGCTCCCGGTGCCGCCGGTGGGGTTGGTGATGAACCCGCCGTTGGTGTGGAGGAGTGCGCCGTGGGCCGCCGGGGCGGCGATCGCGACGCAGGCTCCGACGGCCCACAGCATGGCACAGGCGACGCCGGGCCGGATGGCCGGTGCGGACGGGCAAGCGAACGAATGATGACGCATCGTGTTTCCTCCTGGCACGCCCTCCTGAGGCATGCCGAAGGCGATGGTAGCGTCCTGATCGTGCGGATGGTCGCGGTGCGCCCGCGCCGGCTTTCGCGGAGGTTTCTCGGCAAAGGACGCGGCGGGTCGGACTCACACACGACACCGCCGCGCCCCACGAACGGGCCGGCACGCTGGCCCGGCCACTCTCTCCCCTCCGACCCATCCCCCACCGGAACACCCCCCCACCGGAACGCCCCTCCAACGACCCGGCCCCGCACGCCGCCGGAAACGAAAACGGCGGCGCCGGGACCAGCCGCGTGACAAGGGCCCGGCGGGGCGCGGCCCGTGTTGCATCACGCCTGTGCTCCATCCCTGCAAGCCGGCGCTCACGCGGGGGCGCGGGGCGTCGGCGCCGATGGCGAGACATCGGCGGTCGCGGCGTGATCGCGCCGCGGCGGTGCATCCTCTTCTGCTGTGGAGTTTTCTCCGACTCCGCCCGAGGCTCCTGACGCCGCGGGGCCCGCGGTCGTCGTGTGCCGAAGCGGGCAGACTGCTATTCGAGCCCCGAACGGGACGGTTTCTTCCAAATCGCCGGAGGCGTGCGAAAAAGCAGCGCGCTGAGGGTCGGATTCGGGGGCGGGGGCGGTGGGGGGGAGGGCGGGCGGTGGGGGGGAGGGCGGGGGTCGTGCGTCGCGAGTCGGGCTGAGTACTGCTCACGGTGCGGCGAGCGACCGCTCGGCGTCGTCAGCGAGAGCACGCACCTGTGCGATGCGCGGCTCGAGTTCGGCGAGCGAATCTCCCACCAGCGTGACGTGGCCGACCTTGCGGCCCGGGCGCGCCGACTTGCCGTAAAGGTGCAGGCGGGCGCCGGGCACGGCGAGGACCTCCTCGGCCCGAGGGGCGGCGCCGATGAGGTTCACCATCGCGCCGGGGCGGCACGCCGGCGTGTGCAGCGGCAGACCCGCGACGGCGCGGAGGTGGGCC
>CAZDYM010000230.1:0-4749 GCA_964509325.1 uncultured Phycisphaeraceae bacterium | reverse complement strand
CGCGGCACCCGGCCCGCCCCGGTTCAAAGGGCCGACACCCGCCCCGGCTCAGGCCCCGCGCCGGGCCGCTCAGTTCTTGACGTCCGACTTCGCCTCCCCGCCCGGCGCCGCCGCCACCGCCGGCGCGCCCAGCGTTCGCGCCTGCACCAGCAAGAGCGCCGTTTCGAGCTGCGGGTCCATCCCCTCGTTCAGCAACCGGTCCGGGTCCGCCGGCCCCACCGGCCAGTGCTTGGTGTCCTCGGCGTCCCCCGGCTTGGGGTTCTTCCGCGGCTTCAACGCCCGCACCATCGGCTCGATCCGCTTCCCGTTCTCGTCGGTCGTGTACAGGTCCGCGTCCTGACGCAGGATCAGCGTCTGCTCCACCTGCCGCGGCAGCATCTCCACCTTCACATCGGGCTCGACGCCCCACGTCTTGGCGTTGTCGCGCCGGTGCACGAGCCTGCCTTTGGGGAGCTTGTAGTACTGCATCGTCAGCTTGAACGCCGCCGCGCCCCCGCCCAGCGGGAACACCTGCTGCACGCTCCCTTTCCCGAACGACCGCTCGCCGACGATGACCGCCCGCCCGTAGTCCTGCAGGCAGCCCGCCACGATCTCGCTGGCCGACGCGGACCCCTCGTTGATCAGGACCACCACCGGCACGCCCTGGAGGGGCGCGCTGTTCCCGGGCCGGATCCTCTGCACGTCGGTCTGCTGGCCCTTGTTGTCCTCCTGCGAGACGACCACGCCCTCTTCGAGAAACAGGCTCGACACGTTCACCGCCTCTTCGAGCAGCCCGCCGGGGTTGTACCGCAGGTCGAGGATCAGCCCCTTGGGCCCGCCGCTCTGCTTCATCTGCGCCAGCGCCCGACGCATGTCCGCCGTCGTGTCCTTCGTGAACTGCGTCAGACGGATGTACCCGATCGCGTGCTCGCGGTCGATGAACCACTCCCAATCGAGCTCGCCCGGGCCGATCCGGTCCCAGCCCTTGACCGAATGAACCGGGATCTTCGCCCGGGTCAGTTCCACCTCGATGAGCCCGTCCTCGCCCTCGCGCTCCAACCCCAGGCTCACCTTGCTCCCCAGCGGACCGGTGATCCGGTCCACCGCCTGCTGCAGCTGGATCCCCGTCGTGTCGCGCCCGTCGATCTTCCGGATGATGTCGTTCGGACGCACGCCCGCCTTCTGCGCCGGGGTGCCCTCCAGCGGCGTCACCACCTTCAACTGCATCGCGTCGTCCAGCGTGATCTGGATGCCCACCCCCGAGAACTCACCGGTCGTCGTCCGCGAGAACGACGCCAGTTCGTCCGGCCAGATGATCTCGGAGTAGTCGTCCAGCGCCGACGTCGCCCCGTTCCCGAACTCGTGCACCAGCGCCTCGATCGGCAGACCCACCGTCTCTTCGTTGGCCTTTTTCACGTTCCGCAGCGCCGACATCAGGTAGTAGCCGTCCACCCGGTCCGCCTCGGCCTCCAGCCGCGCCAGTTCCGCGTCCAGGCTCGCCACGAACGCCGCGCGCTTGAGCTCGTCGCCCAGCCCGGGGAACGCCGCCTTGAGGTCGCCCGTCGTCGCCAGCGTCCGGATGTTCTTCAACGCCCCGCCCAGCATGTCCTTCAGCGGCGTGCGCTCCACGTGGTTCACCGAGGCGTTGGCGATGACCTGCAGCACCATCCGCTCGTCCACCCCGGCGAGCTTCGCCTGCCACTGCTCGCCCATGTCGTTGTACGGGGGCAGCGGCTCCTCGCCCTCCGCCACGCGCTGGCGGTTCCGCGCCTCGTGCAGCGCCTCGGGCGTGTACGTCCGCATCATCAGGATGCGCGTGCTGAGCCGCTTCAGGTCGTCCCGGTACGTCCCCTCGGTCTCGTGCAGAAGGTGCAGCCGCGTGAACAGCCCGTGCGCCTCCAGCCAGCGGCCCGCGGCCTCGTGCTCCCGAGCCTTGCCGATCGCCTCATCCTCGAGCGCCTTCACCAGCGGGTCCGTCACCACCGCGCCCTTGTCGCGCTCCAGCGTGTACAACTCGATCGCGTTCCGCAGACCCTCCAGCAGATCGCCCTTCTTCGACGCCGCTTCGAGGCGCTGACGCACGAGCGCCACCCGCTCCAGCCGGTGACCTTCCGACGCCGAAAGGTTCGCCTTGAACCGCTCGATCTCGGCGCGGAACCCGCCCAGGGAGTCAATGTCCACCGGGGGGCTCTTCAGCATCTCCAGGCTCGCCTGGCCCTCCCGCCTCAGAGCCGACTCCCACAGCGACGCCGACCACGACGCGATCGACCCCCCCGCCTCCGCGCCGGGCGCTCGCGCCGACACCGGCGTCCCCGCCAGCAGCACCAGCCCCACAAACGCCGCCAACGACAACATCCCGGAGCGACTCACACGCATGCGCCTCATGAACAGGGTTCCTTCCCGGAGCCCGCTTCAGGGCCCCCGAGGGTGGCTTGGGAACACACACGTCACCGGGCCCGCGCCCGCCCTGACGTTCACCGATCATACGAGACCCCGTACCCACGGGTTCTCAGACCTCACACATACCGACATCCGCCCACGCGGCGGCACCCGGGAACGACCCCATCGGTCACCCACCACCCGGCGTTTCATCTTTCAACCGCCGAGCCGCTGCCCCCGCGCCTCACGTGTCGCCCGTACCGCCTGGCGCGACGGCTCGCACCGCCCCCCGCTATCGTCCGAGCACCCAGGGCCACGAGCCCCGCGGGGCGTCTCTCCTCCCTTCGCCCGCGCCCCCGCCTCGCCCCCGCCTCGCCCCCCCCTAGCCCCTCCTTCGCCCCTCCCTCGTCCCACCCCTCCGCACACGCCAAGATCGTGCAACCCCTCGTCGACCTTCTCGCGCAGGTGCCCCCTCACGAAGGGAGCACCGCGCCCGTCGGCCCGCTCCCGCACGCCGCGCAGGTCCGACTGATGCTCGCCGCGCTCGCGGTCGCGGTCGTGCTGCTGGGTGCCTTGATCGTGCTGACCACCATCCGCCGCGCCGGCCGCCAGCGTCGCGAACTCGAGACCAAGCGACGCCTCATCCCGCCGCTCAGCCCCTGGCACGCCGCCGGCCAGCGCGCCAAGCCTCTCGACGACGATCCCGACCGCACCCGCCCTCTCCCCGGCACCGAACCCCTCGACGACCGCTAGCCACCCTGGCCCGGAACCCCAAGCTTCAGGCAGAGGCTTCGACCAAAGCCGCCGCGTCCCACGCCGACCCGTGCCCCCCACCGCCGCCCAACCCGCGAGTGAACTCTCGGAACCGTCCACCCGGCCGCTGGCTCTCATCACCGGCGCCGCGGTCCGCGTCGGCCGCGCCGTCGCCCTCGAACTCGCCCGCGCCGGCTGCGACATCCGCTTCACCTACCACGCCCGCGCCGCCGAGGCACACCTGCTCCGCGACGAACTCCTGCGCCTCGGCGTCCACTCCGCGTGTGAACCGCTCGACCTCAACGACCTCCCCGCCGTCGAGTCCTTCGCCGACCGCCTGGCCCGCGATCTGCCCCGACTCGACATCCTCGTCCACAACGCCTCGATCTACGCCCCGACCCCGCTCGCCGCCGTCACCGCCGAAGACCTGCTCCGCAACTTCCGCGTCAACGCCGCCGCACCCATGCTGCTCACCCGCGCCCTGGCGCCGCGCCTGGCTCTGAGCCACCTGCCCGGCGGCGGCGCCGTCGTCGCCTTCAGCGACATGCACGTCCTGGGCCGCCCACGCCGCAACTTCGGCGCCTACGCCATGAGCAAGGCCGCGCTCACCGAGATGGTCCGCACCCTCGCCGTGGACCTCGCCCCCAACGTCCGCGTCAACGCCCTCGCGCCCGGCGTCGTCGCCTTCCCGGATTCCGGCTTCGAAAGCGACCCCGAGACGCAGGCCCGCTACCTCCAGCGCGTCCCCCTCAAGCGCGCCGGCACACCCCAAGACGCCGCCAGCGCCGTGCGCTGGCTCGCCCTCGAAGCCACCTATATCACGGGCGAGATCATCCGCCTCGACGGCGGGCGCTGGCTGGCCTGACGGTGCGCCGGAGGTTCTCGGACGGTGCACACCCCAACCGATCCCGCTCAGCGCGTGAAGTTTGAGTTGTCCCGGGCGTGTCGGGATTGCTCCCAAATCTGCCCGGAGTCACACTCTGTTGGAATCCGGAGTGTCGCCCAGCACACGCGCCACCCCGCAGGCACCCGTCACCAACACACGACAGAGACGAACGGAGGAGATCAGACATGAGTCGCTCGATTGCTGCGCTGGCGCTGATGGGCTTGACCGCGGGTTCCGCGACCGCGGGCGTCGTGGTGTTTGAGGACACCTTCAACACCGAGAACGCCGGGGCCGCCGCGCTCAACTACGCGGGCTTCACGCAGTGGACCGTGTCCGACGGCACCGTCGACCTCATCGGCAACGGCGTCTTCGACTACTACCCGGGCAACGGGCTCTACATCGACCTCGACGGGTCAACGAGCGACGCCGGCGTGCTCACTTCCACCTCCATCAGCCTCATCCCCGGCGACTACACCCTTGAGTTCGACCTCGGCGGCCGCCCCGACGAGTTTGAGCCCAACACCGTTCGCGTCAGCCTGGGTGGCTTCATCGATCAGACCCTCACCCGTACCTTTGCCGACCCGCTCGCGACCGTCACCATCCCGTTCACTGTCGGGTCCGCGGCGTCGGCCTCGATCGTCTTCAGCCACGCCGGCGGCGACAACTTCGGCTTGCTCCTTGATGATGTCCGGCTGACGCTGGTTCCCGCGCCCGGGGCCGCGTCGCTGGCGCTGCTCGCGGCGCTGCCCGCC
>CAZDYM010000229.1:0-4752 GCA_964509325.1 uncultured Phycisphaeraceae bacterium | reverse complement strand
CACGATGCCGCCGCTGCGCAGGCGGGCGATGTCGGCCGGGCCCGCGCGCGGGTCGACGGCGCGGAGCAGGGCGCCGAGGTCCATCGCGAGCATCTCGGCGAGTGAAGCGGTTTCGAGTTCCCCGGCGTTGAGGCGGCGCAGCACCTCGCGGGGGACCGAGGCAACGGTGCGAGCGCCCGTGCGCCGGGTCTGTGCGGGAGCATCCGTCAAGCGGGGGCCTTTCGAGTGAGCGTGTGCATGTGGCGGGCGGCGGGCCGGGGGGGCGCTTAGACTGGTCCGATGCCGAACATGGTCTCGTCGCGGTTGATGGTCGGGCTGGAGATTCACGTCGAACTGGCGACGCGGAGCAAGATGTTTACGCGGGTGGCGAACCCCGCGTTCGCGGGCGGCGCTGGCGACCCCTCGGGCGGGATCGTTCGCGGCGCGGGCTGGGGCGACGAAGGCGACGGGGCCGAGACCGACGACGGCGCGCCGAACACGCTGATCGACCCGGTGGTGCTGGGGCTGCCGGGGGCGCTGCCGGTGCTGAACCGGGAGGCGATCCGGCTGTCGGCGCTGGTGGGGCTGGCGCTGAACTGCCGGATCGCGGAGGTGACCAAGTGGGACCGCAAGTCGTACTGGTACCCGGACCTGCCCAAGAACTTCCAGACCAGCCAGTACGATCTCCCGCTGTGCTTTGACGGGGCGGTCGACGTGCCCACGGGCGGCGAGGGCGGGAGGACCGCGCGCCGGATCGGGATCATCCGCGCGCACCTGGAGGAGGACGCGGGGAAGTTGCTGCACGAGTGGCCGGGCGGCGGGCCGGGGGGACGGATTGACTATTCGATCGTGGATTACAACCGGGCGGGGACGCCGCTGCTGGAGATCGTGACCGCGCCGGACTTCACCAGCGCGGACGAGGTGGTGGCTTTCGCGCAGATGCTGCGGAACGTGTGCCGGTTCCTGGGGGCGACCGAGGGGGTGATGCAGAAGGGGCACATCCGGTTCGAGCCGAACATCAACACGGAGCTGACGCTGGAGGACGGGCGCACCGTGCGGACGCCGATCGTGGAGGTGAAGAACCTCAACTCGTTCAAGAGCCTGCGCGGGGCGGTCGAGTACGAGGCGAGGGAGCAGCCGCGGCGCTGGCTGGAAGACGCCAGGGAGATGGGGCGCGGGGCCAAGAGCACGCGGGGGTGGGACGACAAGCGTCTGGAGACGTTCCTGCAGCGTGAGAAGGAGGACGCGCACGACTACCGGTACTTCCCGGAGCCTGATCTGCCGCCGGTGCGGCTGACGCGGGCGTGGGTGGACGGGTTGCGGGCGACCTTGCCGGAACTGCCGGGAGCACGCGCGGAGCGGTACGAGCGCGACTACGGGCTGAAGGAGAAGGAATCGCGGGCGCTGGTGGAGGAGCGGGCGGTGTGCGAGTTCTTTGAGTCCGCGGTGGAGTGGGCGTCCCGCGCGGGCGTGCCGGCCTCGACCGCGGGGCGGGCGTGCGCCAACCTGGTGCTGCAGAACGGGCAGAAGCGGGCGAACGAGCGGGGGGTCTTCGTGCACGAACTGGGCATCCGCGCCGATGAGGTTGGCGCGCTGGCGGCGCTGCGGGAGGCGGGCGAGATCAACTCGAACGCGGCGGATGAACTCTTCGGCGTGCTGTGCGGGGAGGGTGAAGGGGAGACCGACGGGACACCCGACGTCCGCGGCCAAAGGATGGGTGGCGCGGCGGTGCGGGCGCTGGCGGAGGCGCGCGGGCTGATTCAGGTGCGGGACACCGGCGCGATGGAGGCGTGGTGCCGCGGCGTGATCGAGAACCCCGCCAACCAGAAGGCGGTGGCCGACGTGCGCGGCGGGAAGGACGCGGCCATCGGGCGGCTGGTGGGCGAGGCCATGAAGGCGGCGGCGGGCAAGGGCGACGCCAAGGCGCTGCGGGAGATGCTGGTCAAGATGATCCGGGGATAGCCGAGGGCCTGCGGCACGAGGCTGGAGGCACCAGTGGGACGGCGCGGCGCTCCCGCGCGGTCATGCCCAAGGTTGGTGAGAATGAGGATCCGCCGGTAGGCTGCGGGCATGGCCTTGAGTGACACGAGCGCGGGCGGTGTGGGCGTGGGCGTGGAGGGTGTGCTGTCGCGTGGGGTGTTCCTGGCCTGCTCGTGGACGTGGTGCATCGGGATGTTCTTCCCGGTGTATCTGATCGGGGACTTCGGGGTGTGGGGGTGGGTGGCGTTCGCGGTGCCGAACGTGATCGGCGCCGGGGCGATGGGGTGGGTGCTGCGCCGGCCCGGAGCGAGCGAAGGGATCACATCGCGGCACGTCACGGCGGCGCGGTGGTTCTCCATCGTGACGGTTCTGTTCCATGTGTACTTCGCGTCGTGGTTCTTCGAGATCATGGTGGGGCGGCAGTTCGGGACGAGGTATGTCGCCGGTCCGGTCGCGGCGTGGCTGATGCTGATCTCGGGGTGCGTGCTGGCGGCGCTGGGCTCGCGCTGGTGGGGGCGGGCGGCGTGGGTGGTGTGGGTGTTCTCGATCTCGGCCGGGGTTGCCGCGGGCCTCACCGGGGACACGCTCAGCTGGCCCGCGGCGGCGCCTCGGCAGGAGTTGTGGGAACTCGCGTGCGCCGTCCCCGCGCTGGTGTTCGGCTTTGCGCTGTGCCCGTACCTGGACTTGACGTTCCACCGCGTGCGGCGTGAGACGCCGGGCACCGGGGGCACCGCGGCGTTCTGGGTCGGTTTTCTCGTGTTCTTCACGCCGATGATCGTGCTCACGCTTCTCTATGCGGGCGGCCTGCAGCGCGGCGCGGGCGTGAGCATGGCCATCGTGGGTCATGTTTTCGCGCAGTCGGTGTTCACGGTGGGGGCCCACCTGCGCGAGTTGTTCGAGTTCGGCGTGGTGCGCTCGAGGCCGGGCGTGCGGATCGGGGCGGTGACCCGAGATCGATCGCTCGCCCCGCTCCACGCCGCGGCGGCGCTGGGGATGGTGTTCGTGGCGATGTGCGGCGTGCTGCTGACGTACCTCGATCCGCTGCGCCCGGACTACTCGCATCGGCGGCTGGGGTACGAGCTGTTCATGTCGTTCTACGGGCTGGTGTTCCCGGCGTACGTGTGGATCGTCATCGTCGAACGGGGCCTCAGCGCGGCGGCACGGCGCTGGCTGCTGGCCGGTGCGCTGCTGCTGGCGGCGCCGTGCTTCTGGCTGGGGTACATCGAGCAGTGGTATCTGTGGCTGGTGGCGGGGGTGGCGATTCCGCTGGTGCCGCCGGTGCTGTGGCGGCTCGTGCGCGACGGCAAGACGGCCCCGCGCGAGCCCGCATCGACATGCCGCGACGGCAAGCCCTGATGCCGGGCACCGGCGTGCCGCTTTCGATGAGTGGGACACGTCAGAGCATTTCGTTCGTATTTTACTCGGATACCAGTGTGTCTTTTGGCATCGCCATGCCACATACCGCAAAACACCTGTCTCAAACAAGTGTTTTCTGGCTGAAACTACCGGCTGTAGCCGTCGTATCAGTTAGGCGTCCGCAACGTACGCACCCCCTTGGGGTATCGTCCTATGGCCATGAACCGTTCGGAAGAGATGGCGCTCATCGAACTCGCCGCCGCGGGTGACCGTGTGGCGGCTGGTCGGCTGATCCAGGCGCACCAGGCGTCGGTGTTCGCGTACATCCTGAGGCTGTCGGGGCGTCCGGACCTCGCCGAGGACATCGTGCAGGACGCGTTCGTGCGCGTGCTGACGAACCTTGACCGGTTTGACCCGCGGTTCCGGTTCAGCACGTGGCTGTTCACCATCGCCAAGCGGCTGTATGTGAACGCCAGCCAGAAGCACAAGCCGGTGTACAACACCGAGACGGTGGACGGGTGGCGTTCGGACGGGGACGACGAGCCGTCGTCGCCGGTGGCGTTCCGGGAGCAGTCCGAACTGCACAAAGACGCGGTGACGGCGGCGCTGAAGGAACTAACGGTGGAGCAGCGCGAGGTGATCGTGCTGTTCCACCAGCAGGAGTGGCCGATCACGCTGATCGCCGAGTACCTGGGGATGCCGGAGGGCACGGTGAAGAGCCACCTGCACCGGGGTCGGCGGCGGATGCGCCGGTACTTCGAGCAGCACATGGTCAAGGGCCTCGGGGCGTTCATCGGGGCCGAGACCGAGGACGACGAGACGGAGACGGAGCGCTGATGCGTCGCGACCGCGACAAGTTTGAGGGGGATTTCGTGCCCGACGCCGCGCGGCCCGGCGGGTCGTTCGATGGTGACTGGCCGGAGAACGAGGCCCCGCTGCCGAGCGGGCACGACGCGGGCTCGATGCGGATCCCGGGGCATCTGGTCGACCGGTTCTTCGATCGGGAAATGACGCGGGCCGAGGCCTCGGGGATGTTCGAGACGTTCCGCGCTGATCCGGACGCGGCGCGGCGTTTCGTGCAGACGCAGCGGATGCTGGACGCTCTGCGGGAGCCGGTGAAGGCCCCCGATTTGTCGCGTCAGATTCTGGCGGAGGTGGACCGTCGGACGCCGATGCTGACCCGCCGCGGGGTGCGGCACGTCCGCCTGGGGCGGGTGGCAGCGGCGGCGGCGCTGGTGGCGATCATCGCCGGAGCGTTCGTGGCGCAGCGGTTCAACCCCGGGATCGTCGAAGTGGGGTCGGCCGAGCCGCGGCCGCTCGCCTCGCTGCGGAGCCTTGTGACCCAGGACGCGGCCGACGCGGTGAACACGCTGCAGCAGACGGCGCGGGCGGTGGAGTTCACGGCGTCGCGGGCGGTGACGCTGAACGCGTCGCCCG
>CAZDYM010000228.1:0-4760 GCA_964509325.1 uncultured Phycisphaeraceae bacterium | reverse complement strand
CTGTACGACGGGGCGGCGTCCGCGATCGAGGCCGCGGGCGGGTCGGTGCGGCTCAACGCGTCGGTGGAGCGGGTCTGGTCGGACCGCGTTCGGCTGAGTTCCGGGGAACAGATCGACGCCCAGCGGGTGGTGCTGGCGACCACCTTCGAGCGGGCGCGCCGGCTGGCGGGCGACGATGTGCGCGCGGCGGATGATCGCTTTGGCGTGCTCGACGCGATCACCCACAGCCCGATCCTGGGCGTGCACCTGGTGTTCGACCGCCCGGTGCTCCCGCACCCGCACGCCGTGCTGGTGGAACGGGCCACGCAGTGGGTGTTCCGCAAGGACGAGGAGGGCCGGAGGCTGCACGCGGTGATCTCCGGCGCGGACGCGTGGATGGGACTGGACGAGGCCGAGATCACGCGGCGTGTGCTGGAGGATGTCCGGGCGTGCTTCCCCGCGGCGAATCGGGCGGTGCTGGTGTCGTCCCGTCCGGTGAAGGAGAAACTCGCGACGTTCGCGCCGACGGTGGAGATGGAACGCCGACGGGTCGGCGCCGAGGGCGCTTCGGGCGTCGTGCTCGCGGGGGACTACATCGATACCGGCTGGCCCGCGACCATGGAGGGCGCGGTGCGGGGCGGCGTGATCGCGGCGGCGGCGGTGCTGGGGGAGCCCGCCGCGGGCATGCTGGCGCCGACGCTGAGGCAGGCGTTGATCCCGCGGCTGCTGGCGGCCGGGTAGGACTTCCCCGGCCCCCCGGGTCCCCCGTGCCACCCGGGCCCCGCTCGATGCCCCCCTCCGGGGGGGGGGGGGGGGGCGGAGAGCGTGGCGGCGCGCGGGCCGGCCCTCTCTACCACAGCGTCCGCACGCGGATGGTCTCTGGGATGCTCTTCAGGCCCTCGCGCACGGCGTCGGAGTTCTTGTCGTCGATGTCGAGGATCACGTACCCGTGGCGCGGGTTGGATTGCAGCGTCTCGGCGGCGATGTTGACGCCGAGGTCGGCGATGAGCTTGTGCAGTTTGCTCAGCACGCCCGGCACGTTCTTGTGGAAGTGCAGGATGCGGTGGTGCCCCGGGTGCAGCACCGGGAGGTCCACCTCCGGGAAGTTCACGCTCCCCGACGTCGAGCCGTTGTTCATGAACTTCACCAGCTTGGTCGTCACTTCCTCGGCGATGTTCCGCTGGGCCTCGAGGGTGCTGCCGGCGATGTGGGGGGTGAGGATGACCCCGGGCAGGCCGCGCAGCGGGCTCTCGAACGGCTGGTCGTTGCTCTCGGGCTCCTCGGGGAAGACGTCGACCGCGGCCCCGAACAGGCGCCCGGTCTTGATCGCCTCGGCCAGGGCGTGAACGTCGACCACCGTGCCGCGGGCGTTGTTGATCAGCACGCTGCCGGGCTTCATGCGGGCCAGTTCCGGCCTTCCGATCAGGTTCATCGTCGCGGGCGTTTCAGGGACGTGCAACGACACGATGTCGGACTGCTCCAGCAGCGCCGCCAGCGACCTCACCGGCTGGGCGTTGCCCAGCGGCAGCTTGTCGGCGATGTCGAAGTAGATCACCTTGAGCCCCAGCGACTCGGCCAGCACGCTCACCTGCGAGCCGATCCGCCCGTAGCCGACCAGCCCCAGCACGCGTCCGCGGACCTCGTGGAACCCTTCGGCGGACTTCACCCACTTGCCCTGGTGCATCTGCGCCGAGCGCTCGACGATCCCGCGGTTCAGCGCGATGATCTCGGCGATGGTCACCTCGGCGACGCTGCGCGTGTTCGAGAACGGCGCGTTGAACACGCTCACGCCCTTGTCGGCCGCCGCCGACAACGCCACCTGGTTCGTCCCGATGCAGAAACAGCCGACCGCCCACAGCCGCTTGGCGGCCTCGAAGAACTCGGGCGTCAGGTTCGTCTTCGAGCGGATGCCCAGCAGGTGCGCGTCGGCGGCGGCGGCGATCAGGTCCGAGCCCGAGAGCGCCTTTTTGTGGGTCTCGACGCTGTAGCCCTGCTCCTCGAACTGCTCGACGGCGCGGGGGTGGACGTTCTCGAGGAGGACGACCTTGATCTTGTGGAGGGGGTAGGAGGTCGGGGCGTTCATGGGGCGGGAGGCAGCGTTGGAAGGACGTCCGAGAACGCGCGAGGGCGCGGCCGGCGTGACGGGCGCGGTGGGCAGCATGGCGCTCATGCTCGGAGATATCGACGGATTCCGAGCGCGAATCGACGGGCCCAAGCGTAGGGATCGCGAGGGCTCGCGGCGAAGTCACCAAGTGAAAAGCCCAGGGCGGTTGGCCCTGGGCCTTGGGTGGCAGCGTCTTCAGAGCCTTGCCCGACTCAGGCGGCTTTCCTGAACTTGCTCTTGGGGTACGAGACGTTGGGCATCGGGTAGCTTGCGTTGCCCGCGGCGGGCGCCGGCGCGGGGGCCTCGATGGTCGCCGTCCCGCCGCCGCGGCCCTTGTCGGACTCGAGGCGGAACCGCGACACGATGGATCGGAGCTTCTCGGCGTTGGCGCTGAGCTGGCTGGCGGCGCTGGCGGCCTGGTCGGCGCCCTGGGCGGTCTGGCGGGTCAGCTGGTCGATGCTCGAGACGTTGCGGCTGATCTCCTCGCTGGCGGAGGTCTGCTGCTGGGCCGCCGACGCGATGGACTGGATCATGCCCGCGACGTTCTGGGCGCTGGCGACGATCTTCTGGAGGCTCTCGCCGGCCTGTCCGGCCATCTTGACGCCGGCCTGGACCTGCTGGGTGCCCTCGCTCATGCGGGCGACGGCCTGGCTGGTCTCGGACTGGATGGTCTGGATGCTCTCGGCGATCTCCTTGGTGGCCTTGGTGGTGCGGTCGGCGAGCTTGCGGACCTCGTCGGCGACCACCGCGAACCCGCGCCCGTGCTCGCCGGCGCGGGCCGCCTCGATCGCGGCGTTGAGGGCCAGCAGGTTGGTCTGGTCGGCGATGTCGTTGATCACCTCGACGATCTGCCCGATCTGCTCGCTCCGCTTGCCGAGCTCCGAGACGCTGGCGGCGCCGGCGGTCACGGCCTCGTCGATCGACTGCATCTCGGCGATCGTCTTGTTCACCTCGCTCCCGCCCTGCTGGGCGAGGCTGCCCGATTCGGTGGCGCTGGTGTTCGCCTCCGACGAGCGCTTGGCCACCTCGGCCACGCTCGCGGTCATCTCCTCGATGGCGCTGCTGATCTGCGTCACCTGCGTGGACTGCTCCTTCATGCCCGAGGACATCTCCTCGGCGGAGGCTGCGATTTCGGTGGCCGCCGCGGCGACCTCCTCGGTGCTGCGGCGCACGTCGCTGATCACGCTGTGCAGGTACGCCACGAACTTGTTGAACCCGCCGGCGAGCTGGCCGACCTCGTCGGAGCGGTTGACGTTGATGCGGGCGGTGAGGTCGCCCTCGCCGTCGGCCACGTTGTTGATGGCGCTCACGAGGCTCTTGAGGGGCTTGACCATGACGACGCGGAGGAGGTAGATGAACAGGCCGCCGCCGATCAGGACGAACGGCGCCGTCCAGCTCAGGCCGCCGGTGATGAAGGAGGCGACCTGGTCGTCGATCACCTTGACGGGGAGATCGACCTCGTACGCGCCGTGCATGTAGCCGACCTTCCAGCCCTCCATCTTGAACCCGACGGGGTCGATCCCGTCGCCGTCGGTGTCCCACTGGTTGCCCTTCTCGCCGTGGCACATCATGCAGCCTTCGGTGAGCCTGATGGCGCGCATGTAGTGGTAGGTGTTGGTGGCAGGGTCGACTTCGCCGATGAACTCGGGCCCGCCCCTGTTCACCTGTTCGGTGAGCCTTGAGAGGAGATTGGCGCGGAACGTGCCGGGCTGGGGCTCGTTCTCCTTGTTGCGGGCCTCGAAGGCGGTGACCTTGAACTCGATGTGCTCGCGCTTGGCGGCCTCCTGCGCGGCGGTCCAGCCCGCGACGACCGGGATGGTCGCGAAGATCTTCGCGTCCTTGTACGACTTGCCGGACTCCATGGTCTTCTTGAGGTCGGCGAGCAGGGCGTCCATGTCGTACGCACCCGAGGCGGCGATATCGGTGGCGTGGTTCTTGGCTTCGTCGGCGACGGCGGTGAACGCCGCCGCCTTCTCTTCCATCGCGAGAATCGCTTCGCGCCGGAACTCCTTGGTGATGACGAGGTAGTTGACGCTCACGACGACCAGCAACAGGATCATCGCTGATGCGATGACCTTGACGGAGAGGCTGAGGTTCTTGATCCAGTTCAGCATGTTCCGGCTCCCGATCTTCAAGGATGCGTGGATGGAGGTCGGCCGCTCGCCGACGAGGCGGTGCCGACTCGCTCTTTCGGCACCGACGGGACACTTCATCAGGGTTCTCCACGACGAAGCGGCGGATTTCCCGCAGCGCCCCCGCACACCCCGCACGCCCCGAGGGCCCGAGGCCCCGCGCGAGCGAACCTCAGAAGCCGGGGGCCGACGAGTACTCGACCTCGCGCCCCGTCTGTGGGTCCGAGAACCGCAGGCACGTCGCGTGGAGCATCAGGCGCGGCGCGTCCCCGCCGCCGCGGCGCCCGTAGAGAGGATCGCCCAGGATCGGGTGGCCGATCCCGATCGGCGGCCTCAGCGCGGCGTGCACCCGGAGTTGGTGCGTCCGCCCGGTCAGCGGGTCAAACCACACGCGGGTCCGGTCGATCTCGAACGCGAGCACGCCCCAACGGGTCAGCGCGGGCCGCCCGTGCAGCCAGTCGAACACCTGGTACGGCCTCCGGGAAACGTCGAGCCGCAGCGGCGCGTCGACCTCGCCCCCGTCGGCGTGAGCCACGATCCCCTCC
>CAZDYM010000227.1:2538-4768 GCA_964509325.1 uncultured Phycisphaeraceae bacterium | reverse complement strand
CCGCCGTAGCTCAACTGGCAGAGCGCGTGATTTGTAATCTCGAGGTTGCGGGTTCAAGTCCCGCCGGCGGCTTTCGCTCCCTCGGCCCCTCCGCGGCCCCCGCGACGCGCCACCCACCCACCCGCGTGCCTTCAGAGCCCGCCATCCCGAGCCGCACCGACGCATTAGCCGATCCCGACACGGCCCTCGCGGCCGCGCCCGGCCTCGACGCGCCGGACCTTCAACAGCCCGGAGATCATGCGCCCATCGCCGACCGGGACTCGCCGGCGTCGGACCGTGAAGCCCAGCGAAGCAAACTCGAACGAAAGGGGATCAAGATCGGCCCGTTCGTATTCGTGCCGGAGTGGTCCGCCTTGGAGGGGCCCGACCCCTGGGCCCACCGCAAGGGCGAGCCGCGGATGCTGACGCTGTTCTGGACCATCTTCCTGCTGGCGGCGTCGGGGCTGACGCTCTTCGGCACGCGCGGGGCCGGCCTGGTGCGCGCGGTGCAGTACCAGACCACGGCGCGCCGGCTGCTCCTGATCGTCGCGTTCGGGGCGGCGGTGCTGTGGCCGATGGTCCGGCTGTGCCAGCAGCCCCCTGAACGGTCCATCGGCAAGTCGATCCTGCTCGACCTTCTCGGTATCGCGGCCCCGGTGGCGGCGGTGCTTCTGCCGCTGCCGTTTCTGACGGGTTGGAACTGGTCGCTGCTCTCGGTGGTGTGGTTCGTGATCGTGGGCTGGGCCCTGGTCGGACTTGCGATCGCTCACCTCGCGCTGGCGGGCGGGGAGCGCGTCTCCGGCGTCAGGCGGGCGGCCCGGCGTGGTCTGGCCATGGCGGCGGTGCTCGCCCTCGTCGTGGGGGGGGCGTACCTCGGTCTGCGCCGTGGGACGCACCGGCCCGGGGACCTTCAGGCCCCGGGGGCCGCTCCGGACATCCTGCGGGTGTCGGCGTCCCCGACCTGGTGGGCGGCTTCGCCGCTCTCTCACGTCCATCGGCTGACGACCAGTTCAGGGGGGCTCACCCCGGTGCCGACGGAGCCGGACGCCCGTGCGGCGGTGCTTCTGTGGGTGTCCGGGATGGGACTCGCGTTGTGGGCGAGCCTGGCGTCGCGCCGATAATCCGGGTGAGGCCCGACCGTCGCTTCGGACGGGGGTGCCGGTGGCCCGCTACGATGGCGTCCGCCATCCCGAGGGCCGGGCCCTGCGTCCGTCCCCTCCCCGGAGATTCCGGGCGTGGATGCCTGGTGGTTCAGGCCCGTATGGCTCTGTTTTCGGTTCGCTTGGCGGGCAAGAACCACGCCCCCGAATCCGTTTGATTGACCCGCCCCGGCCGCCAATGGCCGCGGGCCGCAGGAGCGTTTGACCATGGAGTTCATCACCGCCGAGGAAAAGAGCATGCTCGAGGCCCGGCTGGCCAGCCTGAAGGCGAACCGGCCCGTGCTGTCGCAGCGGATCGCTGAAGCGCGCGCGTTGGGCGACCTGAAGGAAAACGCGGACTACCACGCCGCCCGGGAAGACCAGGCGATGCAGGAATCAGAGATCAGGAGGCTCGAAGAGCGGATCGCCTCGGCGTCGGTCGTCAGCAAGGACGCCATGGCCGACGGCGTGGTGTTCGTCGGGGCGACGGTGAAACTCCGCGACGTCGACTCGGGGGACGAGGAACTGTACCGGCTCGTCGGTGAAGCTTCCGGGAAAGTCCACGGCGACATCGTGGAGGTCACCCTGAACAGCCCGATGGGGGAGTCGCTGATGAAGGCCCGGGTCGGCGAGATCATCAAGGTGGACGCCCCCCGCAAAACGCTGCGGTTCGAGGTCATCGAGATCCTGTGAAGTTCCTCGGCGCCGGCGCCCCCCCGGGGGGCGGGGGCGGGGGCGGGAGAGAAAGTGTCCCGGCGGCGTCGGTTCCCCACCGGTGCCACGGCCCGGAACGAGGATTCGATGGAGCCGGCTCCCGCACCGGCCGGGACCCGTCGCCCGCTGATGCGGGTGCCGTCGGGGCATGCTTCCCTTGAAACCGGCGGGGCCCGCCTGCCGATCTACTATTGCCCAATGACGAACTTCGGGGTCGAACTCCTGTCCCGACTCGCCTCCCCCTGGCTTCGCCGGGCCGCGGCGATGTTGGCGTTGGTCGTGCTGCTCGCCTTCCCGCAGCCCGGCCGCGGGGTGGAAGGGGGACCCGCCGCGCCGTCGGGCTCGCCCGCGCCGGTCGCGGCCCCGATCCCGGCGTTCCGCCAGGCACAGAACCTGGC
>CAZDYM010000227.1:0-2510 GCA_964509325.1 uncultured Phycisphaeraceae bacterium | reverse complement strand
AGGGGCCGATCAACGGCGTGACCAGCCTGAGTTTCAAACGGCGCCTTGAGACGGCCTTGGCCGCCGGGGCGGACGCGATCGTGGTGGAACTCAACACCCCCGGGGGCGAGGTCACGTCGGTCATCGATATCTGCAAGGCCCTCAAGGGGTGCGGGAAGCACACCATCGCGTGGATCCGCCCCGACGCGTACTCGGGTGGAGCGATCATCGCGCTGGCGTGCCGCGAGATCGTGGTGGCGCCGGGGGCGACCATGGGTGACGCCGCCCCGGTGGCGCCGGGGCCGCTGGGGCTGGGCTGGCTGCAGGGTCTGACGCGGACGGAGCGGGCCAAGGCGCTCTCCCCGGTGCTCGTGGAGATCGTGGATTCCGCGCGGCTGCACGGGTACGACGAGAAGCTGGTGCAGGCCTTCGTGACGCTGGACGCCGAGTTGTGGATGATCGAGGACACCCGGACGGGGCGTCGGCACTTCGTGACCGAGAAGGAATACCGCGACTTGTTCGGGGTTTCGCCCGAGCGTTCAAACCCGGTGGTTCCTTCGGTGGGCGACGCGGCGAAGGCCGACCCGGTCGGCAGCCCCGAGGAGGAGGCCGAGCAGGATCAGCCTTTGGTGAAGCCCTCGGACGACGCGACGGCGTTCAAGCCCGCCAGCCCGACCATCAGCAACGCCGTGATCAACGAGCTCAACAGCGAGGTGACGGGGCTGACGCAGGCCAGCCAGCGTCCGAACTTCGCGAAAGAGGACAAGACGCACTTCCGGGCGCTGGGCTACGCGACCGACGGCAAGACCCTGCTGACCATCAAAGAGCAGACCATCAAGGACTTCGGTCTGGCGGTGCGGACGATCAGCACCGACGAGGAACTCAAGCAGTTCACCGGGGCGACGCACGTGCGCCGGATCGACCAGTCGTGGTCGGAGGGCTTCGCGTCGTTCCTCGACGTTTCGAGCCCCGTCGGGCTGCTGTACCGGGGTGTGCTGATCGTGGTGTTCCTGATCGCGCTGTTCCTGGAACTGTCGATGCCCGGCGCGACGGTGCCGGGGATCGTGGCGCTGGCGGCGCTGGCGGGTCTGCTGGCGCCGTCGCTGCTGATCGGCGCGTCGTCGTGGTGGGCGTTGGCGGCGATCCTGGTCGGGCTGGTGCTGATTCTCCTGGAACTGTTCGTGTTCCCGGGCTTCGGCGTGCCCGGCATCCTCGGGCTGCTGATGCTCCTGGGCGGGCTGGTCGGGACCTTCGCCGACGCGGGGGAACTCTTCCCGGGCTCGGGCAAGGGCGGGAGCGATCTTTCCTGGGCGGTGAGCGTGGTGCTGCTGGCGTTCTTCGCGGCCGGGGTGGGGGCGTTCCTGTTCAGCAAGTACACGCGGAGTTTCCCCATCGCCGGTCGGATGGTGCTCGCCAGCCCGCGCCCGTCGGACGATGGGGAAGGGCTGCTCGCCGCCATGGGCGCGGACGCTCCGTCGGACGCTCCGGTGAAGATCGGGCAGACCGGGGTCGCGACCACGGCGTTGCGTCCGAGCGGGACGGCGGAGTTCGATGGAAAACTGGTCGACGTCGTGGCCGAGTTCGGGTTCATCGAGAAGGGTCGCAAGGTGCGCGTGGTGAGCGTCTCGTTCCGGATCGGGGTCGAGGCGGTCGCTGATGAGGCCGCGGCGGCGGGGTCCAAGGAGGTCGTGGCCTGATGGAGCCGCTGTTGCTGTGGGGGTTTGGTCTTCTGGCCGCCGCGGTCCTGCTGTTCGTGGTGGAACTGTTCCTTCCGAGCGGCGGCTTGCTGGGGATCCTCGCGGCGGTGGCGTCCATCGCGGCGTGCATCGCGTTCTGGCGGGCGGGAACGTGGTGGGGCGTGGGGTCCACGCTGTTCGTGCTGACGGCGGCGCCGCTGGCGTTCAACTTCGCCATCAAGATCATGCCCCACACCCCGGTGGGGCGCGCGCTGATCCTGGGCGAGGGTGAGGACGAGGCCCAGAAGCGCGCCGTCGAGACCATGCGCGAGGCGGAGGCGTCGCGGGCGATCATCGGGGCGGTGGGCGTGGCGGTGACGCCGCTGCGACCGGTGGGGTTGGCGGAGATCGAGGGCCAACGGGTCGAGGTGCTGGCCGAAGGCGGGCCGATCGACGCGGGCGCGAAGGTGCGGATCTCGGGGATCGTGGACAACCAGGTCCGGGTGCGGTCGGTGTGACCCTGTCACGCGGCCCGCGTCCACCAGCGGACGATCGCCCACCCCGCCCACGCGGCGCCGAGCCCGAGCGCGTTGCTGAGCACGATGTAGATCGCGGCCTTGCCGGGCTGGCCGGTCTGGAGCAGGCGGAGGGTTTCCAGCCCGAGGGCCGAGAAGGTGGTGTAGCCGCCCAGCACGCCGACGATGAGCCCGAGGCGGACTTCGTCGCGCGACATCCAGGCGGCGGGCAGGGAAGCGAGGACGCCGATGGCGAGGCAGCCGGTGAGATTGACGGCCAGCGTGCCGAGGGGGAACACGGCGTCGCCCTGGGTCGAGGGGGCCGGGCCCGCGGCGCGCT
>CAZDYM010000226.1:0-4781 GCA_964509325.1 uncultured Phycisphaeraceae bacterium | reverse complement strand
CTCCCCCTCCGCCTCCTCCGCCCCCGCCCCCGGATGGCGGCGGCCCGCCACCCCCCGCCGGGATCAACTTCACCACCCGCTTCCTCCTCTCGGACCGCGCCGCCACCAACCTGCGCCTCCGCACGCTCGACAACGCCGCCACCGCCGACGTCACCTACGCCAACGCCTTCCCGCCCGTGTTCGTCTCGGGCGGCAACGGCTCGATGGACACCGTGCTCAACGGCGACGGCTCCATCACCGTCTACCACCTCATGGGCGGCAGGCCCTCGGGCGGCGGCTTCGCCTTCCCCGAGGCCTACAACGAGGTCTACACCATCACCTTCCCTTCGGGCGGCTTCTTCCCGAACCCGCCCGCCGGCGGCGGCACGTACACGTTCCTCCGCCGCTTCGCCGACGGCTCCCAAGGGCAGGCGATCTCCGCCGATCCTCTCAACGGGATCGCGCTCCTCGACGGGGTGATCTATCTCAGCGGGTCCGATGACGCCTTCACCACCGGCGGCTTCCTCGGCAGCGGCGGCAGCGCCATCTTCGAAGGGGTCAACACGCCCACCCCGCAACTGAAGCCCCGCATGTCCTTCGGCCCGTTGGGCGTCGAAACCATCACCCGCGCCAAGGGCCGCGGCTCGCTCTTCGCCGCGCTCGGCGCCGGGAGCGGCGGGGGCACGCTCATCGCCGAGGACGCGGTCGCCGAGGTCGATCCCCGAATCAACCATCTCGTCAACCTCTGGCGGGCCCGTGATTTCGTCGCCACCGCCGAAACCAACATCGGCCCCGGCGCCTCCGCCGCCTGGCTCAACGAGCAGAGCATCGCCCTCAGCATGACCCACGACGGGACCAACCTCGTCGCGGCCATCCGCTCCGCCGGGCCCGACAACATCCTGCTCAACAGCGACGACCGACGCTTCTTCGTCACCATCAACCCCTTCGCCACCGGCGGCACGGGCGACCCACGCGTCCGACGCATCGACGCCGTCGCCAGCGGCGTCGAACTCCGCGGCATCGCCTCCATCCCCACCTCGTCCTCCACCCCCCCGCCGGCCACCATCGGCTCGGTCGATGACGGTCGCTTCGACGCCTTCGGCTTCGACCCGCTGTTCAACACCATGTCGTTCAGCGTCCAGGCCGCCGCCACCAACTCCCTCGCCCAGGCCGTGCGTGACGCCATCGTGCTCGGCTCGACCGGCTTCACCACCTGCGCCGCGAACTCGCTCGTCTCGCTCTCCAACATCACCTCCACCCTGGCCTCGCACACCAACATCCGCGGCGGCATCGGCCGGACCATCTTCGACCTCACCGCCCCCCTCGCGCCTTCGCACCCCTGCTACCCCGACCTGGGGGGCGATCCCTTCTATCTGGCCCTTTTCAAGAACACCACGACCGCCGGCGACTTCTCCTCACGCTTCTACCCAAGCCTCGCCGACGCCCCGCTCAACAACGGAACCCCCGACCTCGAACTCGAAGTCGGTCTCGCCAGCAAGACCCTGAGCAACGGCGACCAGCTCATCTATTACCTCGCCGGCGGGGAACTCACCAGCGCCAACCTCCCCGTCGTCGCCCGCAACGAGCTCTTCACCTCCACACGCAACGCCGTCACCGGCATGAACACCCCGTTCGTCACCGGCGGCCTCGTCCAGACCCCCTCGCTCGGCGGCGTCCCCGCCGTCCTCACGGGCCTGGCCATGCTCGACAACGTCCTCTACGCCGCCCAGTCCAAGACCGTCTTCTCCACGAACACCAGGTTCCCCAAGATCGTCTCCATCGATCCCCAGGCCCGCATCCCCCAGTCCACGGATGTCATGGACATCCGCATGTTTACCAAGGGCCTCGCCTCCTCGGACCAGCGCGGCTCGCTCTTCGCCGTCGGCCTCTACGGCCCGGGGGACCCGCTCCGACCGGGGGCCCGCCCCGGCGGTGCCGGCGAGCGCGGGACCATCTACACCAACCTCGCCCTCTGGGAGATTGATCCTCGCAACAAGTACGTCAAGAACACCTGGTGGGGCAGCGCCGGCGACTTCAACATCACCGCCGGCACCGTCCAAGGGCCCGGCTTCTCCACCACGGCGTTCCCCACCATCGACCACATCGGCGACGCCGCCACCGTCGGTCGCTACGTCATCATCTCCGCCGACGTCGGCTTCACGGCCCCGGGCGGCGCGTTCAACAGCTTCTACATCACCGTCAACCCCGACGCCGTCGGCGCCAGCAGCCCCTTCGTCGTCCGCCTCGACTCCGGCGCGGGCGAGGACATCCGCGCCCTCGCCGGTGACGGCGAGACCGGCCCGCTGGTCGCGCCCCCCGTCACGCTGGTGGACCCCGGTCCCACGGGCATCGACAGCACCACCATCAACCCGCTGTTCGCGCAGACCTCGTACAGCAGCCGCGCCTTGCAGTCCGGCCTGATCCGCTCCATCTACGAGGCCCACTTCCTCGCCACCGCCAACAACGCCGCCGCCTGCCAGGCCGACCCCGTGTTCACCACCCAGCTCCCCACGGCCCTCGCCAACCGCGCCGGGCAGACCAGCGGCATCGGCCGCGTCACCTTCGACCTCCGCAGCACGCTCCCCGCCCCGCACGTCTGCAACGGCTCGGGCACCAACCCGCCCTGATCCACGCCAGACCGCCCGAGCCCCTCAGCAAAGCCCCGCCCCGGCGGGGCTTTTTCTTTCAGCACCCCCCCGGCCGTCTGGGAAGAGTCGCCCAGCGCTCTCCGAGGGCTCCCCGCGGTCAATCCGTCACGCCCCCTACCCGCCCAACCTTCCTCCCGCCCCGCGTCACCCCGCCGAGCCATGCCGGTGCCTCTCAAAAGCCAAAAAAGCGAACGCCACCCGTAAAGGTGGCGTTCGCTTCTGCCACACGATTCTTCCCCTTTCAGGGAAACTTCGTGCGAGATTTCGGTGGCGGGCCTCTCTCCACCTTTCCCCTGATGCAGACCAGAGGCCTGCTGACGTATTTCAAGACTCGCCAAGCCCTCTGGCGAATCCTTTTCCCTGAACTTGGGTTTCCTAGGCCCAAGCTCGACGTGTCTTGACCCTGGACGGTCCCCGAGGGGCGCCGGGTCATCTTCCCTCCGCAGAAACGGCCGAAGCCGTTCTGCTATCCGCTCCTACCTCAACGGGGAGAGCATATCACAAGACCCGACGGAATCCACTATCCCGCAACGAGTTCCGACAAATTTCGTGCTTGTCTCACACCCGTTTTCGATTCAATCACGCCCTTGAAACCCCCCATCTTGCCACGGGGCCCGGGTCATCCCGAATTGCCTCAGGGAGAGGTTCCGGAACCCGGCGGGCGGGCCCAGTGCAGTTTCCGAACCAGCGTCTGCCACGGGTTCGATTCCACGTTCCGCACCAGTCGGATGGGCTGGTCGTGCCCGCGGCACACCACCCGCTCGCCCTCGGTCACCGGGCGGAGCACCTGCCCATCCAGCACGATCGTGGTTCCCACCGGCGGCGGCTGATCGGGGGAAACCGACCCGCTGCTGCCGGCTTCCCAAAGCCCCGCGTTCCGGACCGGGTTGGAGCGCAGGATGGTCAGTTCGATCTCTGTTCGGCTGCTGACCACGATGGGACGGAAACTGAGACTGTGGGCCGCGATCGGCGTCACGGCCATCGAATCCAGGTCCGGTGAGACGATCGGCCCGCCCGCGGAAACGCTGTATCCCGTGGAACCGACGGGAGTGGAAACAATCACGCCGTCGCCACGGAGAATGGGGCCTTCAACCCCGCCCAGACGGAGCCCCAGTTCGATCATCCGGTAGGGGGGTCCCGCGGTGATCACGCAGTCGTTCAGGGCCAACCCGACGAAGACCGGGGGATCGGCCGGGCCGGTCCCGCGCGTTCCCCTGCCCGAGGGACGAAAGACCTCGGCTCGGATCATGGTCCGGTCGGAGATGACCAGTCGCCCGTCTCCGAAAAGGGTGGGGGCCTGCCGAGCGAGGGAATCGGGGTCGAACTCGGACATGTAGCCGAGTTTGCCCAGATTGACCCCGATCATGGGGAGTCCGAGGTGGACGAAGCGCCGGGCCTGGGAGAGCAGGGTGCCGTCGCCGCCGAGGACCATGAGCAGGTCGGCTTTGGTGGAGGTTTCGCTGGGGGGAAGTGGCGAGGCGTTGGCGTCGAGTTCGCCGGCGAGATTGCCGTGGCGGCGGACGAGTTCCCGGATCGCGGGGAGCGCATCGGCAACCTGGGGCTTGGAGCGGTTGACCAGAAGCAGCACGGACCGTGGCATGGTGGGGAGTGTACCGGTCAGGTCCCGAATGGGAGCGGGGCGGGGTCGGCCTCGGCGGGCATTGGCTGGGTTGCCTTCCGTGTGTGGAGCGGGTAAAGTCTCGACCCCCAAAAACGATCCGTGCTCCCGCCGGCAGCGGCGCGGGCCGGGTCGGTTCCGTTGCGTGTGATGACCATGACCCCCTCGGCGTGAGGCCGGGGTTTCCCGCGGAGTGTTCGACCATGACCAAGCAGCCCAAGAGAGTCAAGAGCAAGCCGCACAAGGGGCTGCTGAAGCGGATCCGCATCTCCGCCACCGGCAAGCTGAAGCACAAGAAGGCCGGCAGCAAGCACCTTCGTTCGCACAAGAGCCCGAAGCGTCTGCGCCGCCTGCGGCAGGACTCGTACATGTCGACGGCGGAGATGAAGCGTCTCAGCAAGTTGCTGTTCATGCGGCTGCGTGGACGCGAGCAGCCCCGCTCGGCGCTGCGGAAGAGCCCGAGCCCGGCGGAGCGGAAGGCCAAGCGTGAGGCGGCCCGCGCCGCCGCGGCTGCCGCTGCGAAGAAGTAGATCACC
>CAZDYM010000225.1:0-4799 GCA_964509325.1 uncultured Phycisphaeraceae bacterium | reverse complement strand
GGTCTGCACGAGCAGGTGCCCCGCGGCGTGCAGGCTCAGGGTGACGTCGGGCCTCGACGAGGCGAGTTCGATGGTCATCGTGCCGGCGCCGGGTTCGACCCCGGCGACGGTGAAACGGGTGCCGACGTCGAGCCCGTGGTGGGTGAGGAAGCGGAGGAAGTCCTCACGCTGGTCGAGAACTTGAGCGAGCCGGACGCGGGCGCCGGGCGGGCAATCAGCGAGAGGGTGAACGCGGCGTCGCGCGAGGGTGCCGGTGGGCGACGGGATCGGGTCCCCGTGCGGGTCGAAGCCCGGGTGGCCGAGATGGCGGCTGAGGGCGTCGAGGACCCGTGGGGAGACCGCGTGCTCGAGGCGTTCGGCCTCGGCGTGGACCTCCGACCAGTCGAGTTTGAGGGTGCGGACCAGGAACGTCTCAACGAGGCGGTGGCGGCGCAGGATGTCGAGGGCGGCCTTGCGGCCCGTGGGGGTGAGGGTCACGCCGCCGAAGCGCTCGTAGCGGGCGAGTTTGGCGGCGGCGAGCTTCTTGACCATCGAGGTGGCGGTGCCGGTGGTGACGGCCACGGCGGCGGCGATGCGCGACATGGCCGCCTCGCCGGTGGGGGACTCGGAGGCGAGGCTGTAGATGGCCTTGAGGTAGTTCTCGGCGGCTTCGGTGGCCATTCTCGTGGCGGGGGGGGGAGGGGGAGGGAGGAGGGGGAGGGAGGAGAGGGAGGCAGGAGGGGGGGGGGGGGGCGGTGGGGGGGGGGGGCGGCGGGGTGCCCGGGGAGAGTTTACGCCGCGGGGAGACCGGGGGCGAGAACCTGCTTGACTTGGAGCATGCTAGGAGATAAAGTTTGATGACTCAAACTCTAAACGCTCGCCCGGCGTTCGTTCCGTGCCGTTGACGAAGGGACCGCTCCGATGAGAAAGCGTGGATTTGATGCGACGGACCGCGCAGGCCGCGCGGCGAGGGCTGGATGTCGGATCGGACATCGGGCGGCGGCTTGCCTGGCGGCTGCCTGCGTGGCGGCTGCCGGCGCTCGGGGATCGCCGGCGGATTCCCCGTCGGAAAGGGCACCCAGTGGCGCGGGCGCGGACAAGTCGGGGTATCACATTCTCAACCCTGTGCCGCGGGAGTTGATGCGCGAGATGAGCACGGACCGTCCGGACACCACGGAGAGCCCGCGCACCGTGGACGCGGGCCACTTTCAACTGGAGATGTCGCTGGCGGACTTGACGTTTGACGGCGTGGGCGCCGGCGGCGGGCGATCGAGCCAGAGCGTCGCGGTGGCGCCGATGCTGATCAAGGTGGGTGTGCTGAACAACGTGGACCTCCAAGTGGGGATCGACCCTGTCCTAAGCACCGAAGGTGAGGAGGAGGCGGACGGTTCGCGGCGGGTGGAAGGCTTCGGTGACAGTGTTTTTCGAGTCAAGATGAACCTGTGGGGCAACGACGGCGGGGACACGGCGCTGGCGGTGATGCCGTTCGTGGCGTTCCCGACGGCGACCCAAGGCGTGGGCGCGGGCGGATGGGAGGGCGGGGTGATCGCACCGCTGGGGATCGCGCTGGACGAGACGTGGACGCTCGGGCTGATGGGCGAAGTGGACTTCGTGAGGTCGGGGGCCGGAGGTGACATCGGGATCGACCTCGTGCACACCGTCACGTTGTCGCGGCCCTTGTGGGGCGAGTTCGGGGGATTCGTCGAGTACGCCGGCTTCGAGAACCTCGACGGCGACGAAGCGTACCGGGGGTTCCTCAATGTCGGGGTGACCTGGGGGGTCACGGGCGACGTTCAGTTCGACGCCGGGGCGCGGCTAGGGCTCACGGACGCCGCGGAGGACCTCGGACTATTCGCCGGCGTGTCAGTCCGATACTGAGGGGCGTGGCTGTGGTTTGAGGCGTCGAACTTGAAATCTTGGAATGGTCGATCAAAGATGCTTGGAGGTCGGATATGAAGACAGTGATCGGTGAACGTCATGGCATGGGACTGTTTGGAAAGGCCGCGGCCCTGGCGGGCGTGCTGCTGGCGGTGATGCTCGGGGCGTCGCGGCAGGCGTGCGCGGGCGCGGATGCTCCCCCGTCATCGGCGGTGCTGCGCGCGGTGGCGACGACGGGGATGATCGCCGATGTGGCCCGCGAGGTGGGCGGCCCGCGGGTCGAGGTGAAGGCCTTGATGGGCGAGGGGGTGGACCCGCACCTGTACAAGGCCTCGCCGGGCGACGTGCGGGCGATGTCGGACGCGGACGTCATCCTGTACAACGGGCTGCACCTTGAGGGGCGGATGGCGGACGTCATCGTGAAGATGGCGGGCAGCGGGGGCGGGCGGCGCGCGGTGGTGCGTGTGACCGAGGGGATCGAGGAGTCAAGGCTGCGGGAGCCCGAGGAGTTCGAGGGGCACTTCGACCCGCACGTGTGGTTCGACGTGGCGCTGTGGACCGGCGTCGTGGGGAGCGTGGAGGCAGTGTTCACCGAGAAGGATCCGGCGGGCAAGGACGGCTACGCCGCGCGGGCGGCGGAGTACCGGGCGCTGCTCCGCGAGCTGCACGAGTACGCCAAGGCGACGCTGGCGACCATTCCGCCCGACCGCCGCGTGCTGGTGACGGCGCACGACGCGTTCGGTTATTTCGGGGCGGCCTACGGCATCGAGGTGATGGCGATCCAGGGCATCAGCACCGACAGCGAGGCGAGTCTGCAGGGGATCAACGCCCTGGTGGACACGCTGGTGTCGCGGAAGATCCCCGCGGTGTTCATCGAGAGCAGCGTCCCGCGGAAGACGGTCGACGCGCTGATCGAAGGCTGCAAGGGGCGCGGGCACACGGTGACGGTGGGGGGCGAACTGTTCAGCGACGCCGTGGGACGCGAGGGCACGCTTGAGCAGACCTACGCCGGCATGGTGCTGCACAATGTCGACACGATCACGAGGGCCCTGGGCGGGAGTGTTCCCGCGCAGAAGCCCGGCCGCATCGCGGCGCACGTCGAGAAGTGGGCGGGCGGGGCCGGCGCTCCCGCGCGGGACGACGATTGAGCCATGAACGGTCGAGCACCCAATCTCGATGGCGTTCCGGTCGGGAGGGCGGCGGTCGGTGCCGCCGTGGCCGACCGGGAGAACCGTTGTGCGGCCGCGACGGGAGTTGTGGAGCGGGGTCTCGAGAGCGGCCCCGTGAGCGTCGAGATCCACGACGTCACAGTCGCGTACCAGCGGAAGCCGGTGCTGTGGGATATCGACGTTTCCTTGCCGACGGGCCAGTTGATCGCGATCGTGGGCCCGAACGGGGCCGGGAAATCGACGCTGCTGAAGGCCGCGCTGGGGCTGGTGCCACTTGCGAGCGGTCGGATCGAGATCCTGGGTCGGTCGTTGCGGCAGGCGCGCCGGCTGATCGGCTATGTCCCGCAGCGGGAGACGGTGGACTGGGACTTCCCCGTCAGCGCGCTCGACGTTGTGCTGATGGGTCGCTATGGGAGACTGGGCTGGCTGCGCCGGCCCGGGGCGGCGGACCGCCGCGCGGCGCTGGAGTGCCTTCGCAAGGTGGGCATGCAAGACTTCTCCGCCCGGCAGATCAGTCAGTTGTCGGGGGGGCAGCAGCAGCGGGTGTTTCTCGCGCGGGCGCTGGCCCAGGAGGCGGCGTTGTACTTCATGGATGAGCCGTTCGCGGGCGTCGACGCCGCGACGGAGCGGGCGATCGTCGAGGTGCTGCGCGAGATGCGCTCCTCGGGGAAGACGGTGGTGGCGGTGCACCACGACCTGCAGACGGTGGCGGAGTACTTCGATCATGTCGTGCTGCTGAACATGCGGCTGGTCGCCGCCGGGCCGGTGGCGCGGGTGTTCACGCGTGAGAACCTGCAGAAGACCTACGGCGGGCGGCTGACTCTCCTGGACGAAGCGGTGGACGCGGTGCGGAAACAGGGCATGTGAACGGTGGACCAGTTTCTGAGGCTCATCACCCTTCAGGACGCCAACACCCGCGTGGTCCTGCTCGGCGCCACGGTCTTGGGGATTGCCTCGGCGGTGGTCGGTTGCTTCGCCGTGCTCCGGAAGCGGTCGCTGGTGGGCGACGCGGTGGCGCACGCGGCGTTGCCCGGGGTTTGCGCGGCGTACTTCGTGGTGGGTGAGCGGGACTTCGGTGCGTTCATGGTCGGGGCCGCGGTGTTCGGCGTGCTGGCGGCGGGGTTCGTGTCGGCGGTGAAGCAGTGGACTCGGGTCAAGGAGGACGCGGCGATCGCGCTGGCCATCGGGGGGTTCTTCGGGCTGGGGATCGTCATGTCGCGGATCATCCAGAACCAGCCCCAGGGCAACCGCGCGGGTCTGGACAGTTTCATCTTCGGCAAGGCCGCCAGCATGGTCCGATCGGACGCGTGGCTGATCGCGCTGGTGGCGGGCGGGTGCCTGCTGCTGGTGGGCGCCTTGTACAAGGAGCTCAAGCTGCTGTGCTTCGACCGCGAGTTCGCGGCGGGGCAGGGCTGGCCAACGTTCGCGCTCGATCTTATGCTCATGACGCTGGTGTGCGCGTGCACGGTCGTCGGGCTGCCGGCGGTGGGGGTGGTGCTGATGGTCGCCCTGCTGGTGCTGCCGGGGGTGGCGGCGCGGTTCTGGACGCAGCGCCTGTCAACGCTGCTGCTGCTCTCGGGGGTGTTCGGCGGCGTGTCGGGGCTGGTCGGGACGGTGGTGAGCGCCACCGCGCCGGCGCCGGGGGGCACGCTCTCGCGCGGGTGGCCCACGGGGCCCCTGATCGTGCTGACGGCGGCGGTGATCTTCGGCGTGTCCATGCTGGCCGCGCCGGGGCGCGGGCTCGCGGCGGACCTGCTCCGCAGGGTCCGGCTG
>CAZDYM010000224.1:3519-4842 GCA_964509325.1 uncultured Phycisphaeraceae bacterium | reverse complement strand
GCCGTCGGGCGGGCCGATCTGGTGGTGGTGTGCGGCGACACGGGCAGCGGGTTTCTCGACCCCGTGCTCATGGGCGGGCCCGCGGCGGGCCCGGTGCTGCGTGTCGGCACCCGGTCGTCGCTGTGGCGGAGCGACCCACGGGCCGCGGGCTTCGAGGCCGATTGCGTCACCGACGCGCTCCGCGGTTCCGGGCTGGATGACCTGGCCCGGGCCATCGCCGAGCACCTCGTGCCGAAGCGGCTCCGGGCGCACCCGCCCCGCTGGGCCTTTCACCCGGCGCTGGCCCCGGCGGGCCTATCCTTCTCCCCTTGCGCGGAGGGGCCCTCGGCGGGCAAGCCGTGAGCCCTCGCGCCCTGCCCTCTTCGCACCCCGCAACCGAATCTCTCCATGGAACAACGCCAGCAACAAGTCCAGGTCGGCGCCGGTCTTCAGGAATCGCGCCTCAACACCGACCTGATCAACTTCCTGCAGAAGTACGGCTCATGGGCGGTGTACGCGCTGCTGGTGGTCGTGCTGCTGTACGTGGGCAACAACTGGTGGACGCAGCAGAAGGAGAAGAAGCTCGACGCCGCCTTCGCCGACCTGCGCTCGGCCCTGGCCTCGTCGAACCCGGCGTCGCTGCTGGACGTTTCGACGAACCACCCCGGGACCACGGTGGCGGCGCTGGGCCGGATCGAGGCCACCCGTCTGTATCTGAACGCGGCCCGGATGGGCCTGAAGCCCGGCGCGAACGCGGCGTCGCCGGCGCCCGAGGACAAACTGGACGAAGCAGGGCGCCGCTCCATGACCGCCGAGGCTTCGAAACTGGTCGACGCCGTGCTGGCCGACGCGGACGCGCCCGAGACGGTGCGTCAGCAGGCGCGGTGGTTCCGGGCGAGCATCCAGGCCGACGCGGGCGAGTACGACGCCGCCATCGCCACCATGGAAGAGGTTGCGAACAAGGCGAGAGCCATGGGCTACCCCGATCAGGAGGCCAAGGCCCGCGAGCGCGTCAACACCCTCGCGAAACTCAAGTCGCTCAAGCCGTTGCTCTCCAGGGCGGACCTGCCGGAATCGGCCCGCGAGCCCGACACGGCCGCGGCGTCCGCGTCGGCCGCCCCGGCGCCCATCGGCCCGCCCGACGACGCGGCGGGCGACCCCACCATGCCCCGGATCATCAACGCCCCCGAGGGCACCGGCATGCGTCGGCTGAGCAAGGACGAGATCGAGAAACTGCTGAAATCCGGCCAGGTGAAGCCGCTCAACCCCGACGCGCCGGCCCAGCCGCAAGGCTCCGAAACGACCCCGCCCGCCGCTCCCGAGGCAACTCCTTCCGCCCCCTCC
>CAZDYM010000224.1:0-3490 GCA_964509325.1 uncultured Phycisphaeraceae bacterium | reverse complement strand
CCCCCTCCTCTTCTCCCCCCGCGGCGAGCCCTCCGGCCAATCCGCCCGCGAACCCGCCCGCCGAGCCGAAACCCAACTGACGACGCGGCGTGTGGGCGAAGCGGCCCGGTCGGGGTGAACTCGCGGCACGCGGGCACGCCGCGCCGCGCGGGGCAGGCGGTGCTCGTCGCAAGGTGCGTGGAGCACCCGGCGTGGTGATCCCCTCGCGGACGCCGCAGGGGGCGATGGGACAGGTCGGTTCGTGCCGCGGAACCACATGGTGCGATGATGCGCGAGAGCGACGACCAAGCCCGGACCCTCGGCGCTGACGAAGTCGCGTCGGCGCCCGCTTCGCCCGCGGCGGGCCCCGCCGACGCCGCACCGTTCATCCTGCCCGGCGGCAAGCTCGACCCCGACGCGCTGCGGGCCGCTTTCGGCGATTCGGCCTCCGAGGACGACGAAGCCGGGCTCCCCCGCGTCACCTTCAAACTCCAGCGCGACCTCGACAAGCGCCTCGACAAGTACCTCACCGACCGCATCACCTTCATGAGCCGCAGCCAACTGCAGCGGCTGATCGACGACGGCGGGGTCACCGTCAACGGTCGGAAGCCCAAGGCCGCCACCAAACTCCGCATCGGCGATGAAGTCACCGTGGTGGTGCCCCCGCCCCCCGCGACCGAGATCCAGCCGGAGAACATCCCCATCGAGGTGCTGTTCGAGGACGAGCACCTGATCGTCATCAACAAGTCGCCGGACATCATCGTCCACCCTGCGCGGAGCCACAACACGGGGACGCTGGTCCACGCGCTGGCGTGGCACTTCAAGCACAACTCACCCTCCGGCGGCGCGCTGAGCGCCGTGGGCAAGGAGTTCGCGCGCCCCGGCGTCGTGCACCGGCTCGACCGGCACACCAGCGGGGTCATGGTCGCCGCCAAGACCGACGAGGCCCACTGGAAACTCGGGCGTCAGTTCGAGCTCCGCCAGACCGACAAGCGCTACCTGGCGCTGGTCGAGGGGCTGATCGAGGCCGACGCCGACATCATCGAACACCCCATCGGCCCCAGCCCGAGCAAGGCCAAGGGCCAACGCGAGAAGATGGTGGTGCGACACGATGAACAGGGAAAGCACGCGCTGACGATCTACCGCGTGCGGCAGCGGTTCGGCGTGCCCGTTGGCACGCCCCCCGGCGCCGCCGCCCCCCGGGACCTTTCGGGCGCACCGATCGACGACACCGCCCCCGAGCACCCCCGCCCCAACGTTCCCGCCAACTCCATCCCCCCGCACCTCCGACCCGCGTTCGTGGCCGCGCTTCAGCAGCGCCGCAGTCCCGAGGACGGGCCCTCGGCGGCACGGCCCACGCCCGCCCCGCCGGCGAACCGTCACCCACGCTTCACGCTCGTCGAACTCGAACTCAAAACCGGGCGAACCCATCAGATCCGCGTCCACCTCGCCCACATGGGGTTCCCGATCGTCGGAGACGACCTCTACGGCGGTCACCACAGCACCGCCGAGATGCTGAACCCCAAGGCGCCCCGTGCCGCGCAGGCCGCCCCCCCGGGCGCCGGCCAGCCCGGCGGCCGCTTCGTCCTGTCCCGGCAAGCGCTCCACGCCGCGATGCTGTCTTTTGTTCATCCCGTGACGGGCCGGAAGATGACCTTCACGGCCCCGTTGCGGGACGACATGGCCGAGGCGCTGCGGCTGCTGCGGTCGCGGGAAGACGCCGGGGAGGTGCTGAACATCCCCGGTGCGGTGCTGGACATGGGGGCGATCCTGCCGTGATCCGGCGCGCGGGCGCCGAGCGCTAGTCGTACCCCAGGGCCGCGAGATCATCCTCGTCCAGCCCGAAGTGGTGCCCGATCTCGTGCAGCAGGGTGATCATGATCTCGTCGTAGACGGCGTCGTCGACCTCGTCCGGCGTCTCGTCCTCGCCGGGCTCCCACCCGCCGGCGACGTTGACGATGCCTTCGCGGAACAGGCGGATGTCCGTCGGGATGACGCCGGAGTGCGCGACCGAGCGTTCCGTCAGCGGCACGCCGCTGTGCAGCCCGCAGATCTCCGCGGCGAACTCGGGGGTGACTTTCTCGCCCCACTCCTTGGCGAGCGACTCGACCAGGGCCGGTTCGGGCCTGTCGTCCAGGATCACCGGCACCTCGTCGAGCAACGGACGCAGGTGCTCCGGGAGGTTCTCCAGGGCCTCCTCGAACAGGGCGTCGAACCGTTCGCGTTCTCGCGGCGACATGCGAAAGGGTAGAGCGTTGCGGAAGTGCCGAAGTGACAACGCAGCGAGGCAGCGAACCCGCGTCGCGGCGCGGCGTGAGCGCCGAGCCCAGGCGGGCCGCGGCGAGGCCCACCCGCTCGCCCTCGTTCAACGACGACCGATCCCAGGCCGCCGGTCCGGCGTTTGTTCATCCTGTTGCTTTGCCTGCTCGCCACTCCGCCAGCGGGCCAGTCTGCTTGTGGGCCATCGGGCCGTCCTGCCGCTCGATCAGTTGCCTCCCCCCCTCCCTATGATCGCCCATGGATCTCGCCGCCCGCATCGCGCAGTTTGAGAACATGGCCGCCGCCGACCCGACCAACGAGATGGCGCACTTCTCGCTGGGCGGTGCGTACGTGCAGGCGGGGCGTCACGCCGACGCCGCCCGTGCGTACCTGAACTGCGCCAAGGCTTCGCCCGACATGAGCAAGGCGTACCAGCTCGCCGCCGAGTGCCTCGTCAAGTCCGGCGACAACACCCGCGCCATCGAGGTCGCCCGCCAGGGCTACGAAGTCGCGGCCACCCGGGGCGACCTGATGCCCAAGCAGGCCATCGCCCGCCTGCTGCAATCGCTCGGTCAACCTGTTCCTGAAGTGGCGAACGAGGACAAGACCGCCGAGGCGCTCGCCGCGGCGGGGGGCGCGGGCGCGTTCATCTGCCGCAAGACCGGCCGCCCGGGCAAGAAGATGACCCGCCCGCCTTTCCGGGGCGCGGTGGGCGTGTGGATCATGGAGAACATCTCCGAGCAGACCTGGCAGGAGTGGATCCGCCAGGGCACCAAGGTGATCAACGAACTGCGCCTTGACCTCTCCCGCGAGCAGGACTCGGACACGTACGACCGGTACATGCGTGAGTACCTCGGCATCGACGACGCGTTGCTGGCGGAGTTGTCGGGGGCGCGGGGGTGACGCGCCGGCACGCTCCGTCGCGCGAGGACGGGTCGCCTCGGGGCGATCGGGCGGCCAAGCCGTGCGCGGTCTGCGGACGCGCCATCACCTGGCGCAAGAAGTGGGAGCGCGACTGGGGCAACGTCCGGTACTGCTCGGACGCGTGCCGTCGGCACAAGCCGGGTGAGACCGACGCGGCCCTCGAGCGGGCGATCCTCGGCCTGCTCGGCGCCCGGGGGCCGTCCTGCTCGATCTGCCCCTCCGAGGCGGCTCGCGCCGTCGATGCCCAGGGATGGGAACGCCTGATGGAGCCCGTCCGGCGGGCCGCGCGCCGCCTCGCGGCCCGGGGCCTCGGCGAGTTCACCCAGGG
>CAZDYM010000223.1:0-4846 GCA_964509325.1 uncultured Phycisphaeraceae bacterium | reverse complement strand
GCCCCCCGCCCGGTTTCGCGCTGGGGGCTGCTCGACGTGGTAGGCTGCGGGGTCTGGAAGCGGGGCGAGGGGTTCGTGTCGGCGTGGGTGACAAGCATTCTTGGTCCGCGGGCTCCGCGGCTTTGGTGAGGAAAACTCTTGAAAATCAGGCTTGTTCTCTCGGTTCCGGTGGTGGCGATGGCGACGGGCTGCGCCGTGGGTCCGAACTACACGCCCCCGGTGGCGACCGCGCCGGAGTCGTGGGTGCAGCGGGATTCGACGCTCGTGTCGTCCGCGAGCCCGGTGGTGCGGGATTGGTGGTCGACGTTCAACGACCCGGTGCTGAACGCGCTGGTGGAGCGGGCGATCCAGGAGAACCACGACCTGCGGATCGCCGCGGCGCGGGTTCGGGAGGCGCGGGCCCAGCGCGGGGTGGCGGCGTCGGAGCTTGGGCCAAAGGTCGACGCGACCGGCGCGGGCTCGCGTTCGCGCGCCAGCGAGAACTTCGGGCAGCAGTTCGGCGACCCTGAGACCAACGACTTCCAGGCCGGCTTCGACATGACGTGGGAGCTGGATTTCTGGGGCAGGGTCCGTCGGGGCGTCGAGGCGGCGGACGCGGAGATCGGGGCGGCGATCGCCGACCGAGACGCGGTGCTGGTCACGCTGCTGGGCGAGGTGGGACGGAACTACGCGGAACTGCGCGGGTTTCAGCAGCGGCGGCTGGTGACGCTGAAGAACATCCAGTCGCAGCAGGCGGCGCTCGACCTGACCAAGAAGCGGTTCGACGCGGGCCTGACCACCGAGCTGGACGTGCAGCAGGCGGCGACGCAGCTGGCGACGACGCGATCGGCGCTGCCCACGCTCGAAGCGGGGGCGCGGCGGGCGATCTTCCGGCTGAGCCTTCTGGTGGGGCGCGAGCCCGCGGCGCTGATGCCGGAGCTGGCCGCCGACGGGGCGATCCCGGTCATCGGCGGGCCGCTCGCGCTGGGGATGCCGTCGGACCTCTTGCGGCGTCGGCCGGACATCGCGGCGGCGGAGCGGCGACTGGCGGCCACGACGGCGCGCATCGGCGTGGCGACGGCGGACCTTTTCCCGCGGTTCGATCTCGCGGGGGCGCTGGGGCTGAGGTCGGACCGGGTGGGCGACTGGTTCGAGTCGGACTCGCGGTACTGGTCGATCGGGCCGGGGTTCCGCTGGCCGATCCTGGACTGGGGTCGGATCCGATCAAACATCCGGGTGCAGGACGCGCGGGCTGAGCGGGCGCTCATGGAGTGGGAGCAGTCGGTCTTGCGGGCGCTGGAGGAAACCGAGTCGGCCCTGACGGACTACACGAACGAAGCGGAACGGGCGCGGGCCCTGCAGGAAGCGGTGGACGCGAGCCGGCGCGCCGTGGCGCTGGCCGAGCAGCAGTACCAGTCGGGTCTGCGGGATTTTCTCAACGTGCTGACGACCCAGCGGGCGCAGTTCGACGCCGAGGACCAGTTGGTGGCGAGCCAGCAGCGGGTGGCGACGAACCTGGTGGCGGTCTACAAGGCGCTGGGCGGGGGGTGGGAGCCGGTGCCCCCGGCTGTCGCCGGGGCGGCGGGCGTGCCGGGGTCGGAGGCTGTCTCTGAGCCGGTGCCGGACTCGGGCGGGGCCACGCCGTGAACTCGTGATGGCGGGGGGATCGGCCGGTTCGGACCGAAGCTGTCCGCTCGCGGGCTTCAATCTGGAGCGGCGGCGTCGTGTCTGCCGATGGGTGAGCCGGGCGTGTTCGCCCGATCAAACGCCATGTGCCCGATGCCGAAGCCAACTTCCGCCGATGAGATGCCCGTGCCGCAGATGAAGCTCCCCAGCGGGACCGAGCGCCCGGGGCGAAGCGGGGGCGGGTTGATTCCGCCCGCGGCGGGTGCTCGGGGCGGGACGCCGCAGATGCCGAGGGGGCTTGATGTGGCGCTCGCGGTGGCGTCGAAAGCGTCTGGGAGCGACGGCTCGACGAAGCCGGGGGCCTCGGTCTCGACGCCGGCGGGGGGCCCTTCCGCTGGCGCGGCCTTTCTGACGCCGCGAGTGGTTGATCAGCGCACGTTCGAAGAGTTCGCGGGACTGTTGCGGCGGCTGGCGGATGAAGCGGACGCGAAGGCGGCGGCCCTCGCCGAGGTGTCGGCGCGGGCCGAGCGGACGATGCAGGCGGCGTCGGACTCGGCGCGGCAGCACCGGGCGGCGGTGGAGGTGCTGGGGAAGCTGCTGCACGCGTTGAACGCGCGCGCCGCCGAGGTGTCGGAACTGGTCTCGCGGTGCGATGAGCGGGTGCGTGCTCTGGGCGAGGCCGAGCGGCGCCTCGAGTCCGTGGGTGAACGCGCGGTGGACCGGTTCGAGGCGCGCCTGGCGGCGCGGCTCGAGGAGATCGCGAGGGGACCGGCGGGGGCGGAGGTCTCCACGCTGGTGGACGACGCGGAGCGGGTGAAGGACGAACTCCGCTTAACGCTGCGGCGGACCGAGGACGAGCGGGCCCGTGTGGCCGGGGCCGCGAAAGATTTCGAGCGGAAACTCGCGCGGCTGCGGGACGAGGCGGCGGCGCTCTCGGCGCGAGCGGAACAGGCGACCGCTTCACTGGGCCAGCAACTGCGCGCGGCGGACGAGGCCGGGGCGAGGGCGTTCCAGCGGATCACCGAGGCGGTGGACGCGGCGGCGCCGCTGGAAACGCTGCTGGGTTCGTGCGCTCGGGCGGATTCGTCGCTGCGCGAGGGGGTGCGGCTGGCCGAGCGGGCCCGCGCCGAGGCGTCGGGGATGAGTGAGCGGCTCTCGGAGTTGCTGCACCGCGCGGACGCCTCGCGGGAAGAACTGCGGAACTGGGCCGGGCTGCTCGGGACGGCGGGCGACGCCGGGGCCTCGGCGGTGGGGAGCACGGGCGGGACGGGGCGCCTGCCGGCGCCGCTCGAGCGGATCGTGCGGGAGTTCCGCACGTCGCTGGCGCAGGACCTCTCGAAGATGGCGGGGGCGATGTCGATGATCGCGCGGCGTGCCGAGACCAGCGTGCGGCGCGGGGAAGACGGCGGGGCGGAGATTGTGATCCGCGCCGGGGCGAGCGCGGAACAGGTCCGCGCCGAGCCGCATCCGCGGATCGCGAGTGACTGTGAGGCCGGCTCGATGCCGGCGCTGTCGCGACCCGCAGGGTAGAATCGACAACGATGGAGCCGATGGCAGCCGAGATGACGCCGCCGGGCCGAACTGCTCGCGGGAGCGGGCGAGTTTCGGTGTGCCCGCAAGTGAGAGCGAAGATGGTCGCGCCGGGCCGGCGCTGGGCCGCGGCGCTCGACCTCGCGGCGGAACAGTTCGGACCGGACAAGGCGAGGCTGCCGGGCCCGCGAATAGGGCGTCGCTGACGCGCGCTGCCTTGGTGTGCGGAGTCGCGGAGTTGGCCGGCCCTGTAGCTCAGCGGTTAGAGCAGGGGACTCATAATCCCTCGGTCCTGGGTTCGAGTCCCAGCGGGGCCATTGCGGGGTGTTCGCGTGGAGTGGGATGGATGCTCAGGCGGCGCACGCCTCGAGGCACCGCTCGATCCGGCGCATCACGCTCGGCTTCCCCAGCACGGCCAGGGTTTCGCCCAGGCCGGGGCTCACGGTCGAGCCCGTGACCGCGACGCGGAGCGGCTGGGCTGCGTCGCCGATCCTGATTCCTCTCGCGGCGGCGAAGGACTCCAGCGCCGCGTTGATCGGCTCTGGCGAGAAATCGGCAAGGGCGGCCAGCGGCTCACGCAGCGCGTGGAGCAGCGCGCGGCCCGCGCCGTTGTTCGCCCTCAGGGCCTTGTCGAGCGCGGCCGGATCGAACACCAGCGCCTCGTCGCTGACCAGGGCGAAGGCGGCGGGCTTCAGGGCTTCGCGCAGCGTGCGGGCTCGCGGCTTGATCGCCCGGGCGAGCAGCGTGCGGGCTCCGGGTGAGAGGCGGCGAAGGGCCGCGGCCTCGACGGGGGCATGTTCGTCGCACCAGGAACGCCAGCGGTTGAAGAACTCATCGTCGGGCATCGCGCCGATCGTGTCGGCGTTGAAGGCGGCGAGCTTCTTGCGGTCGAAGCGCGCGTTGGTCTTGCCGAGGCGGGAGAGGTCAAAGTGCTTCGCCAGGTACTCCATGTCGAAGCGCTCGAGGTTGTCCCCCGGGTTCCAGCCCAGCAGCGCGATGAAGTTGCAGATGACCTCGGGCAGGTAGCCGGCCTTGCGGAAATCGTCGACGCTGACTTCGGGGAGCGTGAGATTCATCGCTGCGGCGAGCGATTCAAGTTCGCCGGTTTCGAGCTGGCGTTTCGCATCCCCGAGCCACGCCGAGAACGCGCCGGCGTCGACGGGGCAGCCCCGCGGCGGCGCGGTGAGCCCTGCCTCCTTCACCGCTTTCCGCGCCGCCTGATCGCGCTCCCGCTTGCTCATCTTCGCGCCCTGATCGTTGAAGATCAGCGGCATGTGCGCGTACACCGGCGTGCGGTAGCCCAGGGCCTTCTGCAGCGCGACGTGCCGCGGCGTGTTCATCAGGTGCTCCTGGCCGCGGAGCACGTGGGTCACGCCCATGAGTTCATCATCAACCACCACGCCGAAGTGGTAGGTGGGGAACCCGTCGGCCTTGCGGAGCACGAAGTCGTCGACCTCGCCAGGCCCGAAGGCCACTTCGCCCAGCACTTCGTCGATCACTTTCACGGGCTCCTCCCCGGCCCGGAAGCGGACGACATGCTTCTCCTTGGCGTCCATGCGGCGGAGTTGCTCATCAACCGGCGCGATCTCGGAAGCCGCGGGGTGGTAGCGAAAGGTCTGCTTGGCGGCTTCGGCGGCCTTGCGCGCTTCGGCCAGGCGCTCCGGCGGCGAGAAGTCGGCGTAAGCGAGGCCGCGGGTCACCATGTCGCGCA